>JAKISV010000178.1 GCA_021648425.1 Rhizobiaceae bacterium | reverse complement strand
TACTGGTGAAATCAATCCGCACAGCCATGCAAACCCTGCCCACACTGCCCGAATGGGGCAATAGCTCATTGATTGCCCGTGAAAAATGGCAGGATTTTAACTCAGCCCTTGGCGCGCTACATCATCCATCTGATATGTCTGATCTTGATCCGCACTCACCGGCCCGTCGTCGATTGGCTTATGATGAATATCTCTCAGGTCAATTGGCTTTGGCCTTGCTGCGTATGCGGCTGAAGAAATTGGGAGGGCAAGCGAGGAAGCCAACGGGCATATTAAGTGATGCCATTCGCAAAGCCATACCGTTTTCACTCACAACATCCCAACAAGAATCATTTGAAGAAATCCTCGAGGATCTGCAAAAACCAACCCGTATGTTGCGCCTGTTGCAGGGAGATGTGGGTTCAGGCAAAACCATTGTTGCTCTTTTGGCGATGGCCAGTGTGGTTGAAGACGGCGCGCAGGCGGCAATCATGGCACCAACAGAGATTCTCGCCCGCCAGCATTTCAAGTCCATCGGTGAAATATGCGACAAGGCAGGCATTCAAGTTGAAATTCTTACCGGCCGCGAAAAGGGTGGCACCCGCAAGGCAATTTACGAACGGCTGAAATCCGGTGAAACTCAAATTCTCATCGGCACCCATGCCCTATTTCAAAGCGAGGTCGAATTCTCCAATCTTGGCCTTGCCGTAATCGACGAGCAACATCGTTTTGGAGTTCACCAACGCCTGATGCTGGGTGACAAGGGAACGGCAACTGATATTCTGGTGATGACGGCCACCCCCATTCCGCGCACCCTGGTAATGACCGCCTATGGCGATATGGATGTTTCCAGGCTGACGGAAAAACCCGCCGGTCGCCAACCGGTAAAAACCAGTGCAATGGCGCTCGACAGACTTGATGAGCTGGTGAACCATATCGAAGACGCGCTGAAAAAGGGTCGCAAGATATTCTGGCTTTGCCCGCTGGTTGAAGAAAATGACGAACTTAATCTGACATCGGCCACCGAGCGTTTTAATGCATTATCAAAACGCTTTGGTACGCGCGTGGGCCTGGTTCACGGGCGTATGAATTCAGTGGAAAAAGATGAAGCGATGGAAGCGTTTCGCAATGGGAACATCCGTTTACTCGTTGCCACCACCGTGATCGAAGTCGGCGTTGATGTACCCGATGCCACCATCATGGTGATTGAACATGCGGAGCGATTCGGGCTGGCGCAACTGCACCAGTTGCGTGGGCGGGTTGGTCGAGGGGACGAAGCATCAAACTGTATTTTGCTTTATAAAGCGCCGCTAGGTGAGATTGCCAAAGCGCGCATTAATATCATGCGCGAGAGCGAAGATGGTTTTCGCATAGCGGAGGAGGATTTACGGCTTCGTGGCGAAGGAGAATTATTGGGCATTCGCCAATCGGGAATGCCGGGTTTTGCACTCGCCAGCAGTGAATTTCACAGTGACATTTTAGCAATGGCTCACGATGATGCGCGCCTGATTATCGAAACAGACCCGGAGCTTAAAGGGGAGAGAAGCGAGGCTTTGCGTATATTGCTTTATCTGTTCGGCCAGGACCAGGCTGTGCGCCTGTTGCGTTCGGGTTAATTGCCAGCTTTAGGATTGGCGGGTTTATCTTTACCCTGTTCCAGTTTCTTGATGGTTTCAGGCGTCACCAACCCGGCGGAAATCACCAGTTTGGCGGCATCTTCAACTTTCATATCCAGAATGGTCACGTCTTCTTTTGGTACAAACAATAAAAACCCGGAAGTGGGGTTGGGTGTTGTAGGTAAAAACACGCTGACGGTCTCGCGGCCCTTGTCTTTCATTCGCCTGGCCACTTCGCCGCGGGTATCTGTTGCAATGAATACAATCGCCCACAGGCCTTTGCGCGGATATTCAATCAGGGCGACTTCCTGAAAAGATTCGCTTTTGTCTGATAATACGGTTTGAAAAATCTGCTTTAGGCCGGAATATAAATTACGCACCACCGGCATGCGGCTCAACAAAACTTCACCAAAGGACCAGATTGCGCGGCCGATATAGTTTGCTGTGAGAAACCCAACCAGGGTTATCATGATCAACGCAATGAGAAGCCCAAAGCCCGGTACTGAAAACGGCAGATAGGTATCGGGATTATACACCGCTGGAATAAAGGGAACTATCCACGAATCCACCCAGCCGATCAGTGACCACACCAGATAGGCGGTGATGCCCACCGGCGCACATATGATCAGCCCGGTAAGAAAATAATTTCTGAGTCTGGCAAAGCCGCCAATTCTCTTTTTGACTTTTAGTGGTGGTTGTTCATTCATGAAGCATGGTTTTCCCGGGAGCTGTCATCTTACCGCTGTATATGGACGGTGCCAGCCCAAAGTTAAAGGGGAAACCGGGAATTATTACGCCTATTCCACTGTCACCGATTTTGCCAGATTGCGCGGCTGGTCTACATCGGTCCCCATCAGCACTGCCGTATGGTAAGCCAGCAATTGAATGGGGATGGTATAAATCAGAGGCGTCAGAATTTCCGGCATGTCGGGCATAATCAAAATATGCTCCGCATCAATCGAGGCTTTCGCCGCACCGGTTTCATCGGTTATCAAAATTATACGCCCGCCCCGCGCTGCCACTTCCTGCATGTTTGACACTGTTTTGTCGAATATACGGTCACTGGGCGCAATCACCACTACGGGCATATCTTCATCAATCAGCGCAATGGGGCCGTGTTTGAGTTCACCCGCAGCATAGCCCTCGGCATGGATATAGGAGATTTCCTTGAGCTTTAGCGCGCCTTCAAGTGCCAGGGGGTAACTGGTATCGCGCCCCAAATATAAAACATGCTTCACTTTAGCCAGAGCGTGGGCAATGTCTTTTATCTGCTCTTCAAGTTTTAAAGCCTGATTGGCCAGACGCGGCGCTTCGGTCAGTTGGCCGATTAGTTCAGCCTCATCTTCTGCGCTCAATACACCTTTTGCTTTTCCTGCAGTAATCGCCAGAGAAGCCAGTACGGACAATTGGCAGGTTAGTGCCTTGGTGGAAGCCACGCCGATTTCCGGTCCGGCAAGGGTTGGAAATACAATCGAAGATTCACGTGCAATGGTCGAGTCGCGCACATTGACAATGGCGCCAATATGCTGGCCCTGCTCTTTGCAATAACCAAGGGCGGCCAGCGTATCGGCAGTTTCACCGGATTGGGAAATAAACAGCGCCAGGTCACCCTTATTCATGGGCATTTCACGGTAACGAAATTCTGAGGCGATATCTATATCGACGGGAATGCGGGCATAACGCTCAAACCAGTATTTGGATACCAGCCCGGCCAGATAGGCAGTGCCGCAGGCCGAAATGGCGATGCGACCGATGTCGGCAAAATCAAACGGCATGTCTTGCTGCATTCTGGAGGTGCCATTGGCAAAATCCAGATAATGGGAAAGCGTGTGGGAAATTACTTCCGGCTGCTCATAAATCTCTTTCAGCATAAAGTGGCGGTGATTGCCCTTATCCACCATCAGGCTGGAAGCAACCGAACGCTGCACTTCACGCTCCACACGATCACCCGTTTCGTCAAAAATTTCAATGCTGTCCGCCGTAATCACCGCCCAGTCACCATCTTCCAGATAGCTGATGACATTGGTGAAGGGAGACAATGCAATGGCATCAGAACCCAGATACATTTCGCCATCGCCATACCCCACTGCCAATGGCGCGCCTTTGCGTGCGGCGATAATGAGGTTTTCTTCTGAGTTAAACAAAATTCCCAGGGCAAATGCACCCTCAAGGCGGGAAAGGCTTTGCTTCACCGCTTCGCGCGCATCAAGCCCGTTGTTCATGGCGCGTGTTACCAGATGGGCAACAGCCTCTGTATCAGTCTGGGTTTTGAATTCATAACCTTCCGCAATCAGCTCATCGCGCAATTCACGGAAATTTTCGATAATGCCATTATGCACAATCGCCAGCTTATCTGTCTGGTGAGGATGGGCATTGGTTTCATTTGGCACACCATGGGTGGCCCATCTGGTATGGCCAATGCCGATATTGCCGCCCAGGGGGTTTTTACCCAGCAGGTTTTCCAGATTGACCAGCTTGCCCTCGGCACGACGGCGGTCAATATCACCATTTTGCAACGTGGCGACACCGGCAGAATCGTAACCACGATATTCCAGCCGCTTTAGCGCATCAACTATTAACGGGGCTACCGGCTGTTTTCCAATAATACCTATAATGCCACACATATGTTTTCCCTAAATTCAATCGGCTGCGCGTTATTGTCACCGCTTGATAAACCCGCACCGCGTACGGACATACTCAATTACCATATCAATATGTTACCATAGGCGCTTACCACAAGGCGGTTACTATCGCTTAAAGAATCTGGGTTAATTGCCCCCAGCACCAAATGCTTCCGGCGTATCAAGATCGTAGCGTGCGGCTTTACCCAATTCCACTTCAACAATATTTCCCTCAAATTTTCCCATGATCTGGCGCGCACCCTGATCACCATCAAGCCTTTGCAATTCGTCAAAATATCGACGGGGCCAAAGCACCGGGTTTCCTCTCTTACCCTCACATGCAGCAACAATAATGGCATCTTTGCCCTTCTTGTCACCCGCCCAAATGAGTTGATTAATCATTGAAGTGGTGATTTCAGGCATATCACCAAGCAGAATTATCACCGCCTCACAGCCGCCCGCTGCTGCGCGTTGAATGCCGGCTTTAATGGAGGAAGCCATGCCAGTTGCATAATCATCATTATGAGCAATCGTCACATTAAACTGTTTTACTGCCTCATTTACTTTGGCTTGTTCATGGCCGGTGACAATAATCATCTGACTGCAGGCACTCCCGCTTACGGCTTCACATACATGCTGCAGCAAAGGCTTATCCTGCCACATTGCAAGCAGCTTGTTTTGCGCTCCCATGCGTTTGGATTGCCCCGCTGCAAGGATAATTGCGGCTATATCGCTCATTCCCCCAGGCCGCGCGCTCTGAATGCACCAATAATTTCAGCCAATATGGCAACAGCAATTTCAGCGGGATTGGCCGCACCAATATCAATGCCTATTGGCGCATGGATTTTATCCAGTTGCTCTTTATTCAGTCCATCTTCTTCAAGGCGCTGCAAACGCTTGGCATGGGTTTTGCGACTGCCCAGCGCACCCACATAAAAGCACCCCGCTTCCAGCGCCGATTTGATGGGAAAATCATCTATTTTAGGGTCATGGGTAACGGCAATCAGCGCGCAATAGCGATCAAGTGGATTATTCGCCAGTATCTCTTCGGGCCAATGCGCAAACAGATTAAAATTCTCGAACCGCTGTGGCGTGGCAAAAGCGGTTCTGGGGTCGATTATTTCAAGATCAAAGCCGCTATCCCTGGCAATTGCCGCAAGGTTTTGGGAAATATGAACCGCGCCAATAACTACCAGTCGCGTTGGCGGCAAATAGACGTTGAGAAAATACCGGTGTTCAGC
>JAKISV010000177.1 GCA_021648425.1 Rhizobiaceae bacterium | reverse complement strand
ATGACATTTCCCAGGTTTTGCGCGCTGGTGCGGAGCATGCATTGCAGGGCGGGCGCTCGGTCGTGCATTCTATTCCCATTGGTTATTCGCTGGATGGCGAACATGGCATTCGTGACCCGCTCAATTTACTGGGTGAAAATCTCGGTGTGGATATGCACGTGGTGACGGCAGAAAACCCTCCGTTGAGGAATCTTGAATTGTGTATCAATCGCGCGCATCTCTCAGTTGAAGCGATGGTGGCGACGCCTTATGCCAGCGGGCTGGCGGCGTTGGTTGAAGATGAAATGGATATGGGAGTGGCTTGTATCGATTTTGGTGCCGGCACAACGACTTTGTCGGTATTTATGGGCAAGCGCTTTGTCTATAGCGATGCGATTGCAATCGGTTCCCATCATGTGACCATGGATATTGCGCGTGGATTATCAACTCCGCTCGATGAAGCGGAAAAGCTGAAAGTGCTGCACGGGTCGGCATTGGCTGGCGCAAACGATAACGATGTGATGATTGGTGTGCCTCAGATTGGAGATGAACAATTTGAGAATGGCGATCATAGCGGTTATCAGGTGCCAAGAGCGCAACTGATCCGCATTATCAGGCCTCGTATTGAAGAGATTTTAGAACTGGTGCGCGATCGGTTAAACCGTTCGGGCTATGCTGATGCGGTGAGCAAACGCCTCGTTATTACCGGTGGAGGAAGTCAGTTGAACGGCCTTGGGGAAGTTTCGCGCAGAATATTGACGCGCAATGTCAGGCTGGGACGACCAATGGGAATTAAGGGAATGCCGACTTCTGCAAAAGGTGCAGCGTTTTCAACGGCGGTAGGATTGTTAATCTACCCGCAGATGGCGCCAATCGAGCAGTTTACCAATAATAGAATAGGTTCAATGTCTTTTGGGTCATTTGGCCATTTTGGCAAAAACAATGGCACAGACGGCCCATTTGCCAGATTTGGTAATTGGCTGAGAGAAAGTTTATAGGGCTGTTGCCCACAAATGCGGATGCGACGAGAGTTGCAAATAACGGGGTGAAAATCACCCCCAACTGGAGACTGAAAATATGACTATCAACCTGCAAAAGCCCGACATCACCGAGCTTAAGCCACGCATCACTGTTTATGGTGTCGGCGGCGGCGGTGGCAATGCTGTAAACAACATGATAGTCGGCGGCCTTGAGGGTGTTGAATTTGTTGTGGCAAATACTGATGCCCAGGCCTTGACGATGTCAAAAGCCGAGCGGGTTGTACAAATGGGGATTGATGTCACCGAAGGGCTTGGAGCTGGCTCGCAACCAGAAGTTGGCCGGGCTGCGGCAGAAGAATGCCTGACAGAACTCACCGATCATCTCAGTGGTACGCATATGGCTTTTGTTACAGCTGGAATGGGTGGCGGAACGGGTACAGGTGCTGCTCCAGTGGTGGCGCGAGCCGCTCGTGAGTTGGGAATTTTGACAGTTGGTGTTGTGACTAAACCGTTTCATTTTGAAGGTGCGCGCCGCATGCGCATTGCTGAAGCAGGCATCTCAGAATTGCAGAAGAATGTCGATACTTTGATTGTTATTCCCAATCAGAACCTGTTTCGCATCGCTAATGACAAAACCACTTTTGCTGATGCCTTTGGTATGGCTGACCAGGTTTTATATTCCGGTGTAGCGTGCATTACAGACCTGATGGTGAAAGAGGGACTTATCAATCTGGATTTTGCTGATGTGCGTTCGGTGATGAATGAAATGGGCAAAGCGATGATGGGAACCGGGGAAGCTTCCGGGGATGGACGCGCCATTCAGGCAGCTGAAGCTGCAATCTCCAATCCGCTACTTGATGAATCTTCAATGCTTGGTGCGCAGGGACTGCTGATTTCAATAACCGGTGGACGCGACATGACGTTGTTTGAGGTTGATGAGGCCGCTACGCGTATTCGTGAAGAAGTTGATGCGGATGCCAATATTATTCTGGGCGCCACATTTGATGAAAATCTTGAAGGTACTATTCGCGTCTCAGTAGTTGCCACAGGAATTGACAGTGCGGCGTTGGCGCAGAGTGAATCCGAGTCCAAGTCCTTGCCTTCAGCTATTGGCAGCCTGACATCAAATACAACATCTCCCGGTGTTACAATGGGTGCTCCAGCTACCCCCAGTGCTCCTGCGGCTGATAAAGCAGTCGAAAAAATTGAGCAGGTGGCTAAAAGCCTGGGATCGCAAAAGCAGCCTGCAAAAGAACCTGTCAGTGCCACGTCCAGCGTAGAGAAAAACGGCGTGCGTATTGAGCCTTTTCAGCCACAAAGTTCAGTGTTTTCCGGTTCAGCTGCGGAAGAAGAATTTCGCAACGCGCTGGAAGACGAACTGATGCCAAAAGATGGGCAGTTCATACCGCCTTCAGCAGAAACGGTGGCGCAAACCATTAAAACCCAGGAAATTCCCAAGGCCAGTGATTTTCCACCAATTGCCCAGGCGGAAATTGATGCCAAAACTCAATCCAGTACCCGTAGCGAAGATCGCGGGCCCATGGGTTTGTTGAAGAAACTCAAAACCGGACTTGGATTGGACGGGGATAATGAGGACGCGGTCTTGCAGAAAGCCGCACCAACACCTGTTGTCGAACCAACAGTGCAGGCACCAACGCCACAAGTCGCTAATTCACCCCAGACCAATATTGCACCGCCATCGGTTGACAGGGTTGACGATAAACCGGTCAGGTCTGCAAACACAACAGAGCAGGCCAGTCCTTATGCACCCAAACGCAGTGGTTTGGATCAAAATGGGCGAATCACAGCAACGGTTAATGAAGAAGACCAACTGGATATCCCAGCTTTCTTGAGGAGGCAGAGCAGCTAAGGGCTGTTAATATTACCTTAAGGAATGTGAATGACCGACTAATGAAACGTTAATTGCAATATTTGAAAATTGAATAAGTTATTGAAATGTATTGATTAAATCATTTTCTGTTCAAAGAGAAGAGTAACAAAACGTAAGAAAGCGTGATTTGGCGTGTGTTCGCGAAAATCCTAATATGCGTGAAAGTAGTATCGCCAAAATTGGTCTGTGAAATTAGTTCTTACCAGAACGAGGCAGACCGGTACTACATAATTACAAGGGCGAGTAAAAGGCCATCATAATGGGGATAAATGTGCTGGGTTACCAGACAACCTTAAGAGATCGCATCGAATTTACCGGAGTGGGCGTTCATTCCGGCAAACCGGTGACGATGTCCCTTATACCTGCCGATGGCGAAATGGGCGTGGTATTTTCAGTCCTTAATGCTCAAAGTGGCAATGGCTTTGATATTCCCGGCAATATTAACTTTTTGGGTGCCACGGATTTGTGTTCGGTACTAGGTGATCCCGCAGGCGTGTTTGTAGCCACGGTCGAGCACCTGATGGCAGCTCTTCGCTCCTGTGGCGTTGATAATGTAATTGTCGAACTTGATGCATCAGAAGTTCCGGTAATGGATGGCAGTGCGCATGTTTTTGTAGAAGCGATTGAGAATGTCGGTCTGACATCACTTAGCGCCACCCGCTGTTATATTCGTGTTAAAGAGCCTGTTCGGGTCGATATGGGTGCCTCTTGGGGTGAGTTAGTGCCTTATGATGGTACGCGTTTTGAAGTTGAAATTGATTTCGATTGTAAGGCTATCGGGCGCCAGAAATTTGCTGCAGACATGAATGCGAATGTGTTTCGCGACGAAATCAGTCGGGCGCGTACATTTGGATTTATGAAAGATGTCGAGCGGTTGTGGGCTGCCGGATTTGCCATTGGTTCTACATTGGATAATTCTGTTGTTATTGATGATGATCAAAAGGTGATTAACCCTGAAGGATTGCGTTTTGAGGACGAGTTTGTGCGGCATAAAACGCTGGATGCTATCGGCGATCTGGCTCTTTGTGGTGCGCCACTTCTTGGTTGTTTTCGTTCCTATCGCGGTGGTCACAAGCTGAATTCACTGGTTTTGCGTAAATTGTTGTCGCAAAAAGATGCGTTTGAATTTGTCGGTTCACCGATATCGCAAACACGGGTTCATCATGGTGAGTTGGTGACGATGAGTGCGCCAGCCTATGCGGCCAACCTAGTTTAGTCTGAAAATATCAGGAATTCAGGTTTTTAATTTACGTTTCGTCACAAAAAAGTGCGATTGTTGGCAAATATGCATTGTGATGTTTTAGTAATATGCTGTAACTATCGTTATCATTCAGGGTTTGTGAATTCAGATCACAGATCCGGTTTTTGGAATAAGAAGGTAAATTGAGTGTTTGGCATGAACCGGTTTAATTCGCACAAAAACAATCGTTCTCGTTCAATCGTATTGAATGGCCTTTTTGTTGCCTCGCTGCTGTTTTTGGCTGCGTGTACTAAGACTGGAGAATCTTCCAGCGAATATATTGATAATATTGAACCTGCTGACGTGCTTTATAATCAAGGGCTGGCAAATCTGGATGCAGGCGATCGTAAAGAGGCCCGCGACAAATTTGAAGCGATTGATAAACAACATCCTTATTCAGAGTATTCGCGCAAATCCTTATTGATGCTGACATTTATGTCTTACCGGTCTGGGCAGTATGGTGATTCTGTTTCAACTGGTAAACGCTATGTATCGCTTTACCCTGGCAGCGATGATGCTGCTTATGCTCAATATTTAGTAGGCATGTCCTATTTTCGCCAAATACCCGATGTGACCCGTGATCAGAATATTACCGCTCAGGCCTATACGGCAATGAAGGCGGTGACTGACAATTATCCTGAAAGCGAATATGTGGAAGATGCGAAGGCCAAGATGCGCGTTTCGTTTGACCAGATTGCCGGTAAGCAGATGCTGGTGGGCAGGTATTATCAGGAGCGACGCGAATTTTTGGCGGCAGTTAATCGCTTTCGAACCGTTGTGGAAGACTTTCAAACCACGCGCCATGTAGAAGAAGCGCTGGCTCGATTGACTGAATCTTATTATGCACTTGGTCTTGTCAGCGAAGCGCAGACAGCGACCGCTATATTGGGGCTCAATTTCCCTGATAGCCAATGGTATAAAGATTCATATAAACTGTTGCAGACCGGTGGTTTGGAGCCGCGTGAAGACGAAAATTCATGGTTATCCAAATTATTCAGCACTTCGCGCATCAGCAAAACCTGACGGTTCAAATTGCTCTCAAAATATATTAGAGTCAGGATACATTAACCGATTCCGGAGCCGGGGAATATCGACTTATGCTGGTTCAGCTTGTTATTCAAAATATAGTCCTGATTGACCGGTTACAGATAGAATTCAATTCAAGTCTGACCGTATTGACGGGAGAAACCGGCGCAGGCAAGTCCATATTGCTGGATGCGCTCTCGCTGGCGCTGGGTGCGCGTGGGGATGGTGACCTTGTGCGCCAGGGTTCATCAGATGGTCAGGTGATGGCACTATTCAGCTTGCCCGCTGAACATGGGGTTTTAAAATATTTGAGCGAATGCGATGTGCTTACGCGTGAAAACACCGCAGATAGTGGTGATTTCGTTGACATTATATTGCGACGCACC
>JAKISV010000176.1 GCA_021648425.1 Rhizobiaceae bacterium | reverse complement strand
ATCGGGTGAGCTTCAAAAACACCAATCTTGAACAGGCCATTTTTCGAAAGTCCGAGATGATCAGAGTCGACTTCAGCAAAGCTAATCTGAAGGGGGTGGATTTTTCAAAATCCGAGGCTGGCAGAACTCGATTTGACGATGCAATTTTAGGAGATAACGATTTTTCGTTTGCCAATGTGGCCAGAGCAGACTTTCGAAAAGCCAGAATAACCGGCCCAATTGCTTTTAGCGGTGCCTATTTCTACCGCACCCGACTGGAAGGGGTTGATCTCACCAATACCACTGGTCTGGTGCAATGGCAGATTGAAATGGCCTGCGGCGATGACGCGACAAAACTGCCCGAGGGTGTAATCAAGCCTCAATCCTGGCCCTGCTCATCTGAATAGAAATGTTTAGACAGTTTCAAACCCTGGGCCTGGTAATTGGAGCCCAAATCCAACCCGTAGAGTGCCTCAGGCCGCGATAACATGTGTTCATAGACCAGACGACCCACCAGTTGGCCATGTTCGAGAATAAACGGCACCTCGTGACTGCGTACTTCCAATACCCCACGCGCACCCTTGCCACCGGCTCCCGCATGACCAAAGCCGGGATCAAAAAATCCGGCATAATGTACTCGAAATTCACCCACAAGCGGATCAAACGGCACCATTTCTGCAGCATAAAGCGGCGGCACATGGACTGCTTCCCGGGATACCAGAATATAAAACTCATCGGGATCAAGTACCAGATCCGCAGACCCACGATTATAAATAGGTTCCCAGAAATCTAAAATTGGATGGGCTGATTTTTTATCAACATCGACAACACCTGTATGGCGCTTACCGCGATATCCGATCAGGCCTTTTTCATCCCCGGTTAGATCAATTGAAAGCCCTATTCCGCCATTATGAATATTCGGATTTGAAGTCGCCACCAGGGTTTCATTTCTGTGCAGGCTCAGTAGTTCTTCACCACCCAGCAATGAATTGCCCTGCCGAAATCTCATTTGCGATAAACGTGTTCCACTACGCACCACGATAGGAAATGTATGGGGGCTGATTTCAAGATATAACGGCCCTTTATAACCGGCTGGAATCTGGTCAAACGATTGAGAGCCATCAACAATAACCCGGGTGAAAATATCAAGCCTGCCGGTAGAACTCTTTGGGTTTGCCGAGGCCTCAATCGTAGATGGCAGATTGAGGCTTTCGAGCAGCGGAACAATATATACGCAGCCGGTTTCCAGTACCGCACCCCCACTCAGATCAAATTCATGCAGTTTGAAACGCTCAAGTTTATCGGCAACTTTGTTTTCACTGCCCGGCAGGAATGATGCTCGTACGCGATAAGCCTTGTTGCCCAGTCGAAGATCAATGCTTGCCGGTTGAATTTGATCCTTATCCAATGCTTTTTCAGCAGTGATTGCTTTGCTGTCAAACAGTTCAGCAATCATTTGATCAGGTAGAATTCCGGTAGTGCGTGACATAATATATTCCAGAATTAAGCAGACTGGGAAAGTCATAGTCAAAGAAGCGATTGACGAAAAGCTATTTCCAAAGTAAACCACCGTTTAATTAGTGGTGATTTGGCCGGTCGGCTTGCAGCCACGTAAAATAAATCGCTAAAAGGGCCGCAGATCTGTTTCAAACAGATACGATCCGGTAGCGATTTGCGCAGCCGGATTTTTTTGTGACCGGAAGATGTTTGGAGAGTGTGATGGCGAAAAACACAATTGAAAATAACTGGCGTTCAGCCACCAGACTCGTTCACGGCGGTACGATGCGTACCGAATTTGGTGAAACCTGCGAAGCCCTGTTTCTTACTCAGGGCTATGTTTACGCCAGTGCTGAGGCAGCGGAAGCACGTTTTAACGGTGAAGAAGAGGGTTATGTTTATTCGCGCTATGCCAATCCGACAGTTACCATGTTTGAAGAACGCATGTGCGCGCTGGAAGGAGCTGAGGCTGCAAAAGCAACTGCTACCGGCATGGCAGCAGTAACTGCGGCCATTGCCTGCCAGGTAAAAGCCGGAGATCATATTGTTGCTGCACGCGCACTGTTTGGCTCCTGTCGCTGGGTAGTTGAAACGCTGATGCCTAAATTTGGTGTTGAAACAACCCTAGTTGATGGCGGCAATCTGGAAGAATGGCAGCGCGCCATGCGTCCCAATACCAAAGTCTGCTTCCTGGAAAGCCCCACCAATCCCGTGTTGGAGCTGGTGGATATTGAGGCTGTTGCAACAATTGCTCACAGTGTAGGTGCCCGACTTGTTATTGACAACGTATTCGCCACCCCCATCTGGCAAAGCCCACTGGAACTGGGGGCGGATATTGTAGTTTATTCTTCAACCAAACATATTGACGGGCAAGGCCGTTGTCTGGGTGGTGTTGTGCTGGCAGACCAGGAATTTATTGACGAAGAATTTTATGACTATTTTCGTCACACCGGACCAAGTCTCAGCCCGTTTAATGCCTGGACAATGTTGAAAGGCCTGGAGACGCTTGATTTGCGGGTCCGTCAACAAACCCGCAATGCAGAAAAAATTGCGGATTTTCTTGCTGATCATTCTAAAACAAACCGGGTTATCTATCCAGGTAGAAAAGATCATCCGCAGTTTGAACTGGCAAAACGTCAGATGAAAGGCGGCTCCACGCTGGTGGCCTTTGAAGTCACTGGTGGGAAAAAGGCGGCATTCAAATTTGAAAATGCACTCAATATCATTTTACTTTCAAATAATCTTGGCGATGCCAAAAGCCTGATCACACATCCCACCACCACTACTCACAAGAACCTCAGCGACGAAGACCGGGCGCAACTTGCTATCAGCGACGGGCTATTGCGCCTGTCAGTTGGCCTTGAAGATGTGGAAGATCTGATTGAGGATATATCTCAGGCGCTGGATACGATTTAGTTCAATCCTTAAATCTGCGCCTGGCCTGCAAAATATGTGCCAGCGCTGTATAGAAACAAATAGCGGCATATACCCAGGCGATGGGTGCAAACCATTGCGGAAACAGGCAAAACAGCACAAATACAATGATCGTTTCTGTGGCTTCTGCCAGACCGGTGACAAAATAAAGGGATTTTGAGCCACGGTCAGTTGTTTTCAGCCCGTGTTTTTCCGCCATTATTGCATAGGCCAGAAAACTTGAGCCGGTAACATAAAATGACAATATCAACACTGCCCCCGCAAGGGCATTGGCCTCAGGATTTGCGAAAACAAACGCTGCTGGAATCATGCCGTAAAAAGCGAAATCCAGGACAATATCGAGATAGCCGCCAAAATCCGTTTTCACCGTCTGCTTGGCAACTGCGCCATCCAGGCCGTCACCCAAACGACTGAGTAACAGCAATATCAGGCCCGCAATATAATACTGATATGCGATGGCTATTGCAGCCAGTATACCGATTGCAAATCCCGCCAATGTTACTGTATTGGCATGAATTCCCGTTCGCACCAGGACTTTGGCAATTTTATCAAGCGTCGGGTCAAGTAGTTGACGCGCCCTGCCGTCAAGCATTCTCAGTTCCAATCTTCGCAAATGTAAAAAAACTTTCTTGCGATTATACGGTTTGCTAGCCTATGCTGCACTCATGTACAATTCAATCACCAGTGACATATCTGTGAGCGTGCTTCCAGTTTACATTGATGAACGTTCAAAACCCGAAGACAGCCGCTATTTTTGGGCCTATCGTGTTGTTGTCGAAAATCGGTCGGGCGAGCCTGTGCAACTGGTATCGCGCTATTGGCACATAACTGACGGTAACGGGCATGTGGAAGAAGTCAGTGGTGCAGGTGTTGTTGGAGAACAGCCGCTAATTAAACCAGGTGGCTCATTTGAATATACCAGCGGCTGCCCGCTGGATACTCCTTCTGGTATCATGGCGGGCCATTATGTTATGAAGAGGCCCGATGATTCCATTTTTGAGGTCGCAATTCCGGCATTCTCGCTGGATTTGCCAGATTGCCAACCAACCTATAATTGATGTTGCAGATAACAGCCGGCTGAATTTTCCATGAGAATTGATATCAGACCCATACTACTGGTGATCGGCCTGCTGCTGGCAACGCTTGGCATTTCGATGATGGCACCGGCAATTGTTGATTTGATGGCGGACAATGGTGATTGGCAGGTCTTTGCAGCTTCCGGCATTCTAACCGTACTGATTGGAGCGGGGCTTTATGGGGGAGCACGCGGTACAACTACGCATCTGGGCACAAAACAGGCTTTTATCATGACTGTTGGCACCTGGGTTACCCTGGCATTTTTTGGTGCCTTGCCTTACTACTGGTCTGGAATAGTGCCCACTTTCACCGATGCTTTTTTTGAATCCATGTCCGGTTTAACCACCACCGGCTCTACGGTAATTACTGGTCTTGATAACGCACCACCGGGAATATTGCTGTGGCGGGGTATTCAGCAATGGCTGGGTGGTTTGGGTATTATTGTGATGGCGGTGGCGGTATTGCCGATGCTGCAGATTGGCGGCATGCAGCTGTTTAAAATTGAGGCGTTTGATGCGGCGGAAAAAATTATGCCACGTGCAACACAAATTTCAGGCTCCATCACTATCGCATTCGTATTTTTCACAGCATTGTGCGTATTCGCCTATCTGGCTGCGGGCATGGCACTGGATGATGCGGTAATTCATGCGATGACGACGGTTTCTACCGGCGGGTTTTCCACCAAAGACGCCTCCCTTGGATTTTACGACAGCGATATGATTGATGCGATTGCTGTATTGTTCATGATCATTGGCTCAATTCCTTTCATACTTTATGTAAAAGCAGTGCGCGACAATAATGCATCACCCTTGTGGAAAGACAGCCAGGTTCGTGTTTTTCTGAGCGTACTTGGTGTTCTGGTGCTGATAGCCTGGAGCCTTTATCCAGGCCCTGCAGATGGGGAAGCTGATCGCGGATTTATTTTTGCACTGTTCAATGTCACTTCAATTGTAACAGGGACAGGATATGTAACCGTTGACTATGGCGTTTGGGGTCCATCCTCTGCCATGTTCTTTTTTATCATTATGTTCATTGGCGGATGTGCTGGATCGACATCCTGCGGCATCAAGATTTTCAGGTTTCAGGTTTTATATGAGACGTTGAAACAGCACATCAAAAGCATATTCTTTCCCAATGGTGTTTTTGTCATGCGATTTAATTCGCGGGTATTGGATGACAATGTGGCAACCGCTGTTATGAGTTTCCTGTTTTTGTATATTGCTGTATTTTTTGTCATTGCCAGCTTGCTCAGCCTCACGGGTCTGGATTTTATTACATCTTTATCAGCGGCAGGCTCAGCAATATCCAACGTCGGGCCCGGACTTGGATTGCAAATCGGGCCAACCGGGACTTATAAAGAACTAGGAGATATGGCCAAGTGGATTTTGTCGGCAGCCATGTTAATTGGCAGGCTGGAATTATTTACCGTACTGGTTTTGTTTGTTCCACGTTTTTGGCGCAGCTGAACCAGTTTACTCAGCTGGTTCCGGCTTGATGTCAGCTTTCAGCCTGTTGGTTCCAAATGCCCCTTTTACAA
>JAKISV010000175.1 GCA_021648425.1 Rhizobiaceae bacterium | reverse complement strand
CCAAATTCCTCATTTAGATGTGCGCCGCCTACCAGCACGACCCTATCGTCGCGGATGCCTTTTTCTTTCAAAGTGTCGATCACGACTTTCATGTAGGGCATGGTGGTGGTGAGCAGGGCGGACATGCCTAAAATATCGGGTTTGTGCTCTTCGATAGCTGCCAGATATTCCTCTACATCATTGTTAATGCCCAGATCATAGACGTCAAAACCGGCACCTTCCATCATCATGCCGACGAGATTTTTACCGATGTCGTGGATGTCGCCTTTAACCGTGCCAATTACCACAACGCCCTGTTTGGGAGCGCCGGTTTCAGCGAGAAGCGGGCGAAGTATAAACATGCCGCCCTTCATCGCATTGGCGGCAAGCAGCACCTCAGGGACAAACAAGATACCATCGCGAAAATCGATGCCGACAATAGTCATTCCAGCCACCAGGGCTTTGGTCAGCACTTCATAGGGCGTCCATTTACGCTCCAAAAGAATATTGACGCCTTCTTCGATTTCTTCTTTCATACCGTCATAAAGATCATCGTGCATCTGCAGCACGAGTTCTTCATCGTTCAATTTTGAAAGAATGATTTCTTCTTCTTCTGACATTGGTACATTTCCCGTGGGTGTTATTGGTAAAAACACTTTAATAGTCAGCCAGACTCATTTAGCAATGAAAAACTGATTTGATTTTTCCATTTGGCGACTTAACTTGATGCGAATGCGACCATTGCCCGCCAATTGTGCATTATGGTTGTGATAAAACATATTCTCAAAACGGCAGCCAACGACGCATTGCATGGGCTGGATTGCGAAAAATATTGGCATATCTGAATAATATTACAATTAAGCTGATGACCGGTGGAGTGGAACAATGGGCGAAATTGAAAGTTCAAGCGCTACAATCAAAACAGGTCGACGCAGTCGTGGCGGGGCTTTAGCACGTCGTGATGCGCGTTTATCCCTCGCTCTGCCAACATTCGGGATCCTCAAACGTTCGCTGCCGCCAATGGAACTTCTTGATGAAGATGCGATGGCGCTGATTGAAGGTAATGCTGACAAGGTAATGGAGGAAATAGGCATTGAGTTTCGCGAAGATGGTGAAGCGCTGGAAATGTGGAAAGAGGCCGGGGCGGATGTGCGTGGCGAGCGGGTTCACTTTCCAAAAGGCCTTTGCCGGGAGCTGATGAAAACCGCGCCCGCAACTTTTACACAACATGCAAGGAACGCCTCGCGCTCAGTTGAGATCGGCGGTAGAAACACGGTGTTTGCGCCGGTTTATGGTCCGCCATTTATTCGTGCACTCGATGGGGAGCGGCGTTATGCAACGCTGGAAGATTTTCAAAACCTGGTGCGTCTGGCCTATATGGCTCCAGCGATGCACCATTCAGGTGGCACGGTGTGCGAACCTGTTGATGTGGCGGTGAACAAGCGTCATCTGGACATGGTTTATGCCCATATAAAATATTCTGACAAGGCATTTATGGGCTCGGTTACAGCACCTGAACGTGCGCTTGATACAGTTGAAATGGCAAAAATTCTGTTTGGCGCAGAATTTGTTGATAATAATTGCGTTTTGACCAGCCTGATCAACATCAATTCTCCGCTGGTGATGGATGCCACCATGCTGGGTGCGTTAAAAGTTTATGCGCGCGCCGGGCAGGCCTGTATTATCTCACCGTTTATTGTTGGCGGGGCAATGAGCCCGGTGGCAGTTGCCGGGACACTGACGCAGGTTTTAGCGGAGGCGACAGCAGCAATTGCATTCTCTCAACTGTGTCGCCCGGGCGCACCGGTGATATTTGGTACATTTGCCACGTCGATTTCAATGCAATCCGGGGCGCCCAGTTTTGGTACGCCGGAGACGGCGCAGATATTGATGGGGGCAGCACAGTTTGCTCGCCGTTATAATCTGCCATATCGCTCCGGGGGTTCGTTGACCGGTTCGAAATTGCCAGATTCCCAATCTGCCAGCGAAAGCGCCAATACGCTTTTACCCGCGATGCAGGGAGGGGTGAACTTTATGTTGCATGCCGCGGGCTGGCTGGAGGGCGGGCTTGTATCCTCTTTTGATAAGTTTATTCTGGATTGCGAACAACTTGAAGCGCAACAGATATTTGCTCAGGGCATCGACATGAGCGAAAACGGTCAGGCGATGGATGCCATTAAAGAGGTAGGGCCGGGGGGGCATTATCTTGGTTGCGAGCATACCCAGAAGAATTTTCAGTCGGCATTTTTTGTGGCGCGCACGGCGGACAATAATTCGTTTGAACAATGGGAAATTGATGGTGCCAAGCGTGCGCCGCAACGCGCCAATGAAATTGCCAAAACCTGGCTTGATAATTATCAGGCTCCAGCGCTCGATCAGAGTATCGATGAAGCGCTGGTTGATTATATTGCCAACAAAAAGGATTCGATGCCCGACGCGTTCACCTGAAAGGGTGACCCTTCTCCAGAAGTGCAGGGGCGAAAGATTGTCGGCAATACGATAATTCATAATGTTTGGCGGCTGAACCCGTGAAATGCCGGATTGGCACGAAACTTGCCTGTATGATTGCAATCGCTAAAACAAGTGTCAAAGTGAAACAGGACAGATTGCATGAACCAGGAAATCATTTGTACAGATAAGCCAGTTCAAAGTGCCAAGGGTCAGAAGGCTGAAAAACGCATCTGCCACCGCCCGCGCCAGTTTAAAGGGGCCAGAATTTTGATTGGTTGGGAAAATTCAACCATCGACTGCATATTACGTGATATAACCGATGCCGGTGCACGGCTGCAACTTAGCTTTCAGTTCTGTGTACCCAACAAATTTGACCTGGTGGTGGTTCGCGCCAACGATAAATTTGGGTGCGAGATTGTTTGGCGGCAGGGAAACGATATCGGCGTGAAATTTGTTTGAATCCTGACGGCAAACCTCAACTGTACCAGTCCGCTAAGTTCACGGCGGCTCCATCACCCACCAGATTAGCAAATTCAGCCGGGTCCTGCGTGCCACCTTCGCGGCCACGATAGTGGTAGGGATAGACGAATTTCGGTTTGAACTGCGCCACGGCTGAGGCTGCTGCTTTCACATCCATGGTGAAGGGGAGATTCATGCAGACAAAGGCCAGATCGATACCTTTGAGTGCGCGCATTTCAGGTATATCTTCGCTATCTCCGGAAATATAGGTACGCAGGCCGTCGAAATTCAACACATAGCCGTTGTCGCGGCCAACAGGGTGAAACTTCATGCGGTCTTGCGTGATGTTATAGGCGGGGATGGCATCGATAGTCAGGCCCTCAAAGGTTGCTTTTTCCCCGTTGGCGATCTGATCGGCCTTTGTTTTCAGATTATCGGGAAGCATATTGAAAACTTCGGGATTGGTAATCAGTTTTGTATTGTCGCCGACAAGAGCGGCAAGTGTTTCAGGCTTATAATGGTCGCCGTGATGGTGGGTGAGCAGGATAAGATCCGGGCGTGGTAATTCCGCATAAATTGCCGGATCACCCACCGGGTCGCAATAGATCACGCCGGGGGGTGTGGTCATGACAAAAGAGGCATGGTTTACCGGATGAACGACGATATCGCCTGCGGGAGTATTGAAGGTATCACCTGCATGATCTTCAGCACGAATTGCGTAGGGTAAAACCGTAGTAGTGCCAAATGCGGCGGCTGCTGCTGTGAGAAAATAACGGCGGGTGTGCGTCATGATTCTTGTCCCTTTGTGCTGATAGTGATTATTCAAGGTATCAGGACAATTGGGGGGATTTGAGGCACGCGACATTAACGCAGAGGCGATGTGGGAAAGCTGGTAATGGATTGATGGTTGCGAAAGCTGTACAAAGGTTTGGAGTGGATGGTGACTTTGCGGACGAAATTGCCATTCGGATTGCGCCGCAATCAGCCGGTCGCTCCAGATATCCTGTTGTGCCACTTACCAGAAAATACTGAACTTTTAGCGACCTTAAGCCTCAGAATTTGCCGTTATCGTTTTTCCACTCGCTGCGTGGTGCGATCTTTTCGGTTGTGTCCCAGTGTTCAACCACTTTGCCATTTGCAATTCGAAACAGATCATAGAAGGCAGAATGAACGCCGCGATAGTTTCCCTCGCTGACGCAGAGCACAAAGCTTCCCTGGGCCAGGACACGATGGACGCGTTGATAATCAATGTGTCTTTGACCGTCGTCTTTGCCTTCCAGGGCGGATCGCAGTCTGGTTACGCCATCACCCAGATGAGGATTATGTTCGATATAGGTCTGCTCGTTGACGAATTCCGTCAGGCGGTCGATCTGCCCATCGATAAGCACAGCTTCAACGAAGGATTGAACAAGGGCGCGGTTGCTTTCGGTTAATTCGTGATCGGTGGCCTCAGTCGGTCCGTCCACCATGCTGTGACCCGATTGATTAGGCCCCAGCCTTTCCTGAATGTTATCCCAGTGTTCAACCGCCTGACCATCCTCAAATCTGAACACTTCGAAACAAATTTTCCGGCTGGCAAAATCGTATTCCATGTGGGCAAAGACAAATTCACCGTCCTCGAATGCCCGAACCATATTCACCCTGGGCTCAGTTTTGGATAGTCGCTTGAAGAGCGCCGCCAGGCCTTCGCTGCCCTCATGGGTTTGCGGGTTATGCTGAATGTATCTGGCCTCGTTGACCACAGCCACCGGGCCGGGATCACCGGTCTCGATGCTTTTCAACAACGCCCTGATCTGATCTTTTTTTGAGACAGCCATAATCCTTGTGTTCCTGTCAGAAAGGAAAGGGTTATTTATCTGCGTCAGGAAACCACGGAAACGGCCCCATGAAAAGATCAGTCATCAGCCTGTAGGTGTTCATTTCCAGCCACTCGTCATACCCCACCCAGTCGGCATATTTAGGCAGCCTGACAGCTTTGGGAATCGCCATAAAATTCGTACCCTTGCCAAATTCAGCAATAATAGCGTTGCGCAGATCGCGGATGTACTGGCGCTCTTGTTCAATGTCGGTGCGGGTGCAACCGCCATTTGCTTTCCCCCCCGGAAGTTCATTGTGCGAACACACCGCTACATCAAACTCCAATTTGAGAACTTCGCCAAGGCTGCGTTCCCACTCACCGATGTTAAAATCAGGAACCACCGCGAACATGACCCGGTTTGGTGTAACCAGATCAGCTATATAAGCAGTCCGACGTTCCGGGATGGTGAATATCGTCAGACCCCTTCCATGGTTGAGGCCGAGATAACGCATTTCAACTGTGAAGTCGCCCAAGTCAATATCTTTACGATTACCCGTCCATGTCATATCGGCTGGCGCGGCATCGCGACCGGGATTTGCACTCACCCAATCTGCTGCCAGTTTGTGCATTACGGTCTTGGCGCCCACATCGCTAAAGACCTTACCGCCACTGGCATGATCCCAGTGATTATGGCTGATAAAGGCGTATTTGATCGGCTTGTCCGTCACATGTCGAACCGCTTCCAGCAGTTTTTTGGCTTGCCGGGAATTAAAGGGCTCAAACACCGCAACATTTTTGTCACCAACCACAAACATGGAATAGTTGCCCTCACCGATTGTAAAACTGTAAACCCCATCAGCGATTTTTCGTGTA
>JAKISV010000174.1 GCA_021648425.1 Rhizobiaceae bacterium | reverse complement strand
CTTGATGTTTCGTTTTTTAACAAGCAGTTTTTCCAAGCCTTCAATGAGTGCGTCCATATCGGAAAGGGCGGTAGCAATGGCGGTTTGCTCGGCACGGGTTGGGGGAAGGGGGATTTTGAGATTTCTTAAGCTACTTGAATAAATATGATAAACGGAACTGCCTTGCCCCATGTAATATTTTTGATTTACAGAGCCTGATGTATTTAAAATATAGCCTAAAAAACAAGAGTTAAAAACATCTTTTGGTCGCAAAATAACAATATCTCCACCTGCAACAGCGTATTCGTCACCCAAATATGAAAAGCATTTACCAATATCTTCTGCTGTTTCTCCTGAACCAGCAAAAAGCAAATCGCCTTTTTTAACTCTTGTATTGGGGTCAATTTCAATTTTTTCAATGACGCCATTTAGCGGCGCTGCAACAATTACCGGATTGCGGGCTATAATTTCTACCGGTGCCAGAACGGTCATGGTAACCGGAAAAAACATCATCAAAACTGTAAACACAGCGATTGCCAGTGTAACTTTTTTTGTAAACAAATAGGAAAGTGAAATTTTTGATTTGACCAAAGCGTCCCAGGCATGGGCGTAGGTTTCAGCCAGCCGGTTTGCCATTGCGATATCACCGGCGCTAAATTTCCTCTCACTCAACAATACAAATTTTGCCAGCCCCGATTTTTTCTCAAGGGGTAAGTCGACATATAACGCCTGGCAAAAGGGCCAGTTTCCACCCGGTGATGTTTTGGCGTCCAGGATGGTGAGTGCGGCGGGCGAATTATCTGCCGGGGCCGTTTCAGAGACGGGTAATTTCGCGGCAGTGTCAGTAAGGGACTTTTCCAGCCAAACCAGTGTGGGGGAGGTTTTATCGAGAGATGCCAGGCTGGAAACGGTTACGATTGCCGGGGTTTTGAAACCATGCATTACCAATATCTGGCGCGAGGCAATCAGTTTTCCGGTTTCGTTGGCAATGAGGAATTGTAGTTGCCGGAGGGTTTTACATCGCCTTACCTCCGCTTCCAGCATCAAAAGGTTTTCTATCTTCGCATTACTGCTGGATTTGTCGGTTTTGCCTTGCGCATTGTTTTCATCATTTGGTAGCACGCGGGAGTGCAGAGGGTTTGCATGCATGCCCATTGTATATTAACTTCCTGCCGCAAAATATGCGGTGCCGCTCATGCCGGCAAGGACACGCGTTGCCGGGCTTTCAAATTTACCAAGAAGTCTGATTGTCTGGCTGACAGGGTCAACTTCGGCACCCAGCCGAACTATGGTTCCCTTGTGAGTTTCCCCGGTTTCATCAATTTTGAAGCGAAATTTCATTCCCTTTTTTACCCATCGCAACCAGCGAGAAGGCACTACAAGCTGTAACTCCAGCTGGCTATCGTTGAGGATGGTCAATAATGGCTCGCTGGTTGATGGAAATTCATGAACTTTGACAATCTGATCCACTATCCTTCCATCAAACGGTGCACGATATTCGCACTGTTGGAAGCGAATCTGCTGAACTTTCAATTCGGCATTCGACTTAGCCGCAAGGGCCGCAGCCAGGCGTACTTCATCTTTGCCTGCGGCCTTATACTTGAATAATTTTCGCTTGGTCTGATGTTCAATAGATGCGGCATTTGCCGATGCTGCAGCCGCATTTTTTTCTGCATCATAACGCGCGCAATCAAAGCGAATAAGAATGTCACCGGCTTTAAACTGTTGGCCTGCACCAAAAGGAATTTCCAGAACTGATGCATAAATTTCTGTTCGCACTTCCACTCTTTCAGAGGAACGAATGAGAATTCGTGCCTGATTTTCTGTTTCCATCAAATCTGGCTGACTGGTTTGCTGTGCAAAAGAATGCTGGGCAGTCAGGTTGATAATGAACAGTAATATTCCAGCCAGTATTGGCCGTGCCGGATGAACGGTAGATACACCGGGATGGGTATTTTCTGAACGAAACATCATTTGCTGCACCTTTGGTTTTAGTCGAAAATCAGCCGGAGACATCACCACGCTCGCGCCAGGTATTGCGCAGAGCATCGGCAAGTTCATTGACGCCGGCGGATACATCAAGATAGTCACCAAACGGATCGACACCGATTGAGGAATAGATTGATGCAAATGCATTTTGCAGATCAGAATAGGCAATGTCGTACTGGGCGGATGCCACCAGAGTATTTAACTCTTCCCTGATCAGAGTTTGTTCTGAGGCCGCATCATTTCGCGCTGAGGTGCGAACTTTATCTCTGATCTGGCTTTGAATATAGAAATATTCCGCAGCGGTTGTCGCTGATTTTCGCAGGTAATCATAACGTATGCGCGCAACCTGTACCTGGGTCATTATCGCCATGGTCATTGCCAGAGCACGCTGATCATTGAGGTTCAAACCGGCATCAATTACTTTTTTTCTTGCGGGATATTGAAACAGGCGCATGGCATTCCACGAGGCTTTTGCACCCCACGATATCCAGTCATTGTTTACAAGGTAAGAATTTGAATCATAGTTGGCGCCTGCATATAACTGAATGCCCGGCAACAATTCCAGTAATGCAGCCTTGGCCTCGCGTTCTTCGATGCGGCCACGATAGGCGATTTCTCGCAGTTCCGGTCGGTTTTGCAGAGCCAGAGTAAAAATTTCACTATAGGGAATAGTTAGTTTCAGCGACGCCAATCTGCGTTTTGGCAGAGTTAGGCTGAATTTGTCTCCCGGGCGCAAGTTCATCAATGCAGCCAACTGAATTTTTGAAGTATGCATTTCGCGTTGCAGGCGCTGGGTCTGGCGTTTGATGTCGATCAGTTCACGTTCATAGGTCAACGCTGCCACCGGTGAAGTGCTGCCGTTGTTTTTCAACGCCCTTGAATTTCGCAACGCTGCCTGGGTACGGCCCTCTAGTTTTCGCAAGCCGCTTAATAAACGATCTGCCGACACAGCGCGCCAATAGGCAGTGCGAACATCTTCCATGACGCGGTTGATAACTTTGCGTTTTTGCTCTTCAGCAATCAGCGTTTGATCTGCAGCCTGTTTAGCGCGCACATAAGATAAACCAAAATCAAGGATATTCCACGAAAATGTAATATCCTTGGTACTGGTAGATGTGTCGCGCGATGTGGATGGATCAGTGGAAAGCGTGCCTATAGTGGTTCTGCTGATCGAAAAAGGATCGTTGCTTCGCCCCGCATAAGCTGAATTAGCCACAAGATCAGGCAGCATATCAAAGCGGGCTGAGTTCAGCTTGCTATTTGCCAGATCTTTGGCATACATCTCAATTTTATAATCAAGATTATATTTTAATGCCCTCGCCATCGCTTCATAAAGCGAGATGGAGCGAACAACTGGCTCCTGATCTAAAGAAACCCGATGCACTTTATCTTCTGCGTAAGCGGCAAGTTCAACCTCACTTAACGGCTGAGGCGTTATTGCGCACCCCGAGAGCACTATTCCCGCCGCCGTAATGGCTATAATTTTTGTTAACATCGAATTGTTCCTTATGTCCAACTAGTAGTTCAATATTTTCTATCTATGGTTGTAGCTTTAAGCGTATTATTTTTGTTACCGGCTGTTCCAGTTTTTCATATTCATCCTGCTTTCATGAGGTCTTGCACCTGCTTCAATCCGGCATCGTGCATTGCCTCAACCTGTTCTGAAAATATCGGTGCCAGTGTCACGCGCTGAGGAAGTGTTCTGATCTCCAACTGGCCGGTAATCAAATCAACCTGCAATTCAATCTTTTCTGAAATGCCCGTTTCCTCACTGGCAGGTTCATTCAAAGTGAATATTACTTCTTCTATGTCTGCGGGGCGTAAAACGACTATTGTCCTGCCATCAATATTTTGCACCCAGATCGGTGTTGCGCTTCTACCATTTACTTCAATAGACCAGCTATCAGGGTCATAACCTTCGCCAAAGAGTTCAATCATCAACATCTGGTTGATTACAAGGGAGCGAGCCATGATTTGTCCCACACCGGTAGAGCCAACGGCATCGCCGCCCATGTAGGAATACTGGCTGTCTGATGATGTGCGGGAAAGGATATCCTGCGTTTCATTGATCCAGTTGAGGAGATCGCTTATTGGGAGCCTGCTATCCCCAAGGCGTGTAAATGCCCCCAGAGGATCAATGCGATCAACAGCATCAGTGACTGGACGATTAAAATCGTACAGGCCGACATTGTTGCTACTTGGCGAAGTATTTAAAAATGAATCTGATGCTACTAAATCAGGAACTAGGATATTTTTTGAAGGAAAACCACCAATGGAATTAGCAGGAGGCTGTGGGGCAATATAGTTCAAATCCTGTGTAATAGCGTAGGTGAATGTTGTTGCAATTATACCACCTTCGCCGTCATCGACTCTCACCGTTACGGAATAGATGCCATTACCACCTGGAGCGCTGGACACTGCTGAGGGTGCGATGGTGCCGGAGATTTCTCCGGTTGCCGGATTAATGGATAATCCGGGCGGAAGCCCTGTGGCTGAATAACTTAATTTATCACCATCGGGGCTGGAGAAAACCGTACTACTGGAATAAGAAGCAAATTCACCGGCGACACCGCTAACATCAGGCAATGAACCTGCTAAAACCGGTGCGACATTGGAAATTGTGAAGTCAAGCGTCGTTGTTACGGTAGCATTGAACTGATCCGTTGCTGTCAGAATTACCTGATAAGTCCCATTCGATGCTGGACCACCCTGAGAAGCAGACGATGCCAATGTGCCAGTGATTTCACCAGTGGCAGCATTGATACTCAGTCCGGCCGGCAGTCCCACAGCACTAAAGGTTAGCGGATCACCATCTGGATCATTCACATATTGGCTGATGGTGATTGGCGAGATGGATTCGCCATCTTGAAAGACAAGACCGGGTATAATGTTGTTGGGATCAGAGGGTGGCGTTGCCGGATTATCGGGGTCAACTATCACCGGCGCATCATTGACGCCGGTTATCGTGATTATAACCGTTGCCGTATCTGATCCACCATTGCCGTCTGACACAGTATAGTCAAAACTGTCTGTTGCGGTTGCTCCAACAGCCAAAAATTCAAATTGGCCATTCGGGTCGTAGTCATAAGAACCGTCAGCATTAACGGAAAGAAGCGCGCCCGAGGGAAGGGTTATCTGGGTGCTTACCGGTTCCATACCATTGATGGCAGAAACCACCAGCGGATCGCCGTCGATATCACTATCGTTAGGAATGATAAGCCCCAGCGCTGCGCTGACTGATATTGCCGTATCTTCATCTGTTGAATTGACATCCACGACAGCAACCGGGGCGTCATTGACGGCGGCTACTGCCAGGGTCAGGGTGGCTGTATCGGTGAGTGCGCCATCGCTGAGCGTATAGGTGGCGACAGGAACTGTGCCGTTATAGTTCAGCACTGGTACAAAATCATAGGAACCATCTGCATTGATAGTGAGGTCACCCACTCCGGTTATGGTCGCGGTATCACCAGGATTATAACTGGTGGCATCACCGGCAATAACAAAGCCGGTTATCGACAAGGGATCGCCATCCACATCGCTGTCATTGGTTTCAATCAGACCAGCGGCAGCGGTGACATTGAGGGTGCTGTCTTCCAAGGTAGTACCGGTGTCATCGACAGCAACCGGCGCGTCATTGACGGCGGTTACTGACAGGGT
>JAKISV010000001.1 GCA_021648425.1 Rhizobiaceae bacterium | reverse complement strand
ACCAAGTTCGGTGATTTTTTTGTGTATCGGCGACAGGCGTTTGTTTCGCCCGGCGGGCCATTCTTTGTGTGGGAAATGCATGGCATATTCGTAACCATAGATTTCCATGCCTTTTTGGTTGCAATAATCGCGATCGCAAAAGCCGGTGAAACGCCGAGGATCACACGACCACATATCCCACTCAGTGCAGCCCCGGGTCACCCATTCGGCCAATACTTTTCCCGCACCGCCAGCCTGGGCAATGCCGAAGGTAAATACACAGGCTTCAAAGGCATTTGGTACACCGGGCATCGGCCCAATCAGGCCATTGCCGTCCGGCGTATAGGGAATGGGGCCATTGATGACTTTGTTGACGCCCACACTGCCAAGGATTGGCACGCGGGCCATGGCGTCTTCAATATACCATTCAAGCCTTTCCAGATCATCGGCATAAAGCTGGAAAGAAAAATCCTCAGGCATCAGATCATCATCATTGAGCCAGTGGCCACGGCAATTGCGCTCATATGGTCCCAGATTAAGGCCGTTTTTTTCCTGACGAAGGTAATAGGATGAATCCACATCACGCAACAATGGTAGCTTTTTTGCGTTTTCATCGCTCCAGGTTTTCAGTTCCGGTATTTCATCTGTGAGTAGATATTGATGGCTCATTGTCATCATCGGCACTTCACGACCGAACATCAGTCCGACTTCGCGTGCCCGGTAGCCGGCAGCATTGACGACAATTTCACATCGGATTTCACCCTTTGGAGTTTCAATCACCCATTCGCCTTTTTCGCGCCTTGCGCCGGTTACCGGGCAAAAGCGAATGATTTTCGCGCCCAGATCTCTTGCTCCTTTAGCCAAAGCCTGGGTCAGTTGGGCTGGGTCGATGTCGCCATCATAAGGGTCATATAACCCGCCAACCAGATCGTGGGTTTCCAGAAACGGGTAATGGCTTTTCAGATCTTCGATCGAACAGATTTCGATATCGATGCCCTGATAGCGGCCCATACCTTTGGCGCGCTCAAATTCCTGCATACGTTCTTTTGAATGAGCCAGGCGAATTGAACCGGTGACATGATAATTCATCGGATAATCCACCGCTTCACCCAATTCGCGATAAAGCTCGGCTGAATAACGCTGCATATGCATTTGCGACCAGGACGAGGAAAAAGTCGGCACATTGCCCGCTGCATGCCAGGTGGAGCCGGAGGTCAATTCGTTCTTTTCCAGCAGGACACAATCGCTCCACCCGGCTTTTGCCAGATGGTAAAGCGCCGATGCGCCGATTACCCCGCCACCGATTATTACAACTCTTGCGCTTGAGGGTAAATCTGCCATCCTGCCTTCTTTCGTATTAATAAACCGGTGGTGAAATCACCCAGATTGCCACGGCTTTTGTCGAGCCTTTATTGCGCCATCGCATGGGTACGGCGTTGAAGCGAAATGAATCACCAGGCCCAAGTTCAAACCATTTGCCGTCAATTTCCAGATCAAGGTTCCCCGATACAATATAGCCGGCCTCCTGGGTGTCGCGGGTTAAAAGCCGGGTACGCTCAGCGCCGGGAGCAAACTCACTGCGAATGATTTCAAAGCTGCCTCCAAGATCCGGTGACAGCAATTCTTCAACCAGCGCGCTGCCTTCACCGCCCAGTTTGCGACGTGAACCGGCGCGCACTATAAATCCATGCTCGGCGGGGTCACCTTCGTTTTGACCAAAAAACAGACTGATCGGCACGCCAAACAAGGCTGCGATTTTGCGCAAATCGGAAATTGAAGGCTCAGAGATGCCGCGTTCGAGCTGGGAAATGAAGCCAACAGAACGACCCAGTTGTTCGCCAAATTCAATTAATGTCAGGCCGCGAGATTTACGCAGAGCACGGATATCGTTACCCAGTTGGCTGGCACCAACAACATCAATACTTGGCGAATGGCCAGATTTTGCAGTTTGAATGAGCGTGCTGAGGGTCATAAAATCAGCTTGAAATTTGAGAGTGTTAGAAACTTAATTGTCAATTAATCTCACGTACATGAAAAAATCAAGCATTTTTTCACTTGCTGTCAGGCTGATATTCTTAAACCAGCTACTGCTGTGGCTTTCCACCACCGCTTCGCCGCAACACATCGCGATTGGATGTTTTGCCGCTGAATGACAGGTCTTTATAATCAAACTCTTTTTGCAGTGTGGGTTTGACTATTTCAAAATACGGCGAAAGATCAAAATCGCGCGGGGCGAATAAAGAATGATGGCGAATATGCAATATTTCTGACCGCGAATAGGTTGAGCGCGCCCGGGTGCGCCCGGCAGCTGCGGTTATCTCTGGCAGGATTGGATAGTCAATTGACTGATAGGCCTGGGCAATAAGAGATGAACAAATTGCCCTGGTGGCATCACCGGAGCCAAAAGCAAGCATTTTTCTTCGCCAGGAAACCGGCACCGGCGGCGTGGGGATGAAATATCGCAACAGGTCAAAAATATTGCGCAAATCATATTTGAGACCGATTTTCGAAATCATGAATTCCACTACTTTACGCTTGTCTTTTTCAGACAGGCCGACCGGGCGACAGATGCGGGTATTGAAACTCTGGTAGCGCGAAAGCGGTGTCGCAATACAGCCATCCCCCAGATTGACTTCTATCAAACGCGGACGTTCCGGTCTGATACCATTTTCATCACGTGTAGGGCGAGGCAGGACATGACCAACATAAAATGCTGCATGGGACCAGGTTGACTGGGTGAGATATTTTATGGCTGCCGAAACATGCTGATTTCCCTCAACCAGCAATATGTCGCCTGGTTCGAGTGTCGACCAAAGGGTATCAAAATCAGAAGGCGTATAAGGATGGTAGCCCGAAGACTCCTTGACCAGAATGCGAGCCAGTAATTTACCAATTTTTGCTCTGACGATATTCACCGTAGCCATGTCATATTTCCAGACTGTTGGTCCAGACCCGTTTATTGAGATTGTTATCAATCTGCATTGAGAAATAACATATAGCAAAACGAGTAAACATATCGATGAATTGTTGTGCAAAATAACACAAAAAAACAGACGCATAATAATGAAATTACGCGCCTGCTAGAGTTTCCAGGTCCTGAAAGGGAGGGATCAGGGCTGGAAGGCTGTTAACTGTCAGATTGTGTTGCAGGCGTACCTGATACAGCTGTGATTGAGTTTACCCAGCCCATCGGGCTGAACAAATCGGAAGGGGCCTTGAACGTATAGCCGACATTGTTCAATGCGGTATCAAGCAAAATGCCATAAGCCTGCGGATTGGCGATTTGCGCATATCGTTCAGATTTCAGAAGGTGTTCAAAGGCACCTGGCTGCATCCAATAGGCGTAAGTTTGCGGATCGATCAGCACATCATAGGATTTAACGTCGGTCCACTTTTTCCAAACATTCAGGTCCATCATGTTGGCATAGGTCTGAACTTTCAGGAATTGTGCCCAGGTCGCCGGGTTGGTAATAGCGCCGTGTAGTTTTGAATGTTTTTCAGGGTCAGGAATACTCATCCAGAAATCAGGATCAGCGAAATTCATTGCAACAGTGTCACCTTTGACAAATTCCGCACCATCCCACCAGGTGGCTGAATCGATAGGATTGGCAATACGTACACCACCAATCTGATAGCTTTGCGCATTAGCTGCAGTTGCGCCCAGAATTATTGTTGCTGCAATTGCAGCCGCTTTTACGAATTTAGTCATCTTACTCTCCTTAACAATGGATGGCACACATTAGTCCTCATAGTGCCGCCGGTTTTTGATCTGACTTATTTCAACATGCTATCTATTAACTTTAGCATATACATATATTCTAATATTGGAATATTAAATTTCGCGACATTCTGTCACCGGCCGGTTCCATCTTTCAAAGCCAGCAAATATCAGCAAAAATAACGAAATTATCAGAAACCGGTATTGAATGGTTTTGGAATTGTAACAAATTTTACACCGATACGTAGATGGTCTCGCCAGACTACTTCACAAACCATACGGTTGGCGGATTTGTAATTGAGCAATATAAACCGGTCTGGAACCTGACTGGTGGAAACTTCAATCATCGCCCCCTCATCGGATATATTGTGAACCAGGCAGCCGATAGCCTGATTGCCAAACAAAATTTGTGAGAGGTCATTGGCAGGCCGCCTTCGACTGGCGCGCTTTTCATCGGGCCGATTAAAAAGCATGTTTGGATTTTTTTGAGTTTTATGGAAGGCGGGTGGCGGCATATCAATCTCGCAAGATGTTATTCCGCCCGGAATAGTTTGATAATAGTGTATGAGAGTTCCCGATTAGTTAAAATTGAATCGGTCCTCTTTCTATTTCAATCACATCAGTAATTATTTCAGAATTACTGAAATGGGAATTGAGTTCAACAATTAACACTGTATATTCAGCGATGAAAAAAATAGTCAGATAAAGGGCTCCTTCCCATGGATATCATCGGCATCGTAATACTGTTGGCAATCGCTGGTTATGCAATCATGGCCTATAACGGCCTGGTAAACGCGCGCCAGATGGCTCGCGAAGCATGGAGTGGTATTGATGTCCAGTTGAAACGGCGCGCCAATCTCATTCCCAACCTGCTGGCAACCGTCAAAGGGTATGCCAAGCACGAATCTGAAACCTTTGAAAAAGTGACCGAGATGCGCTCACGTGTCGGGCAGGTTGCTTCGGGAGATATTGCCGCACGGGCTCAGGCTGAAGGCATGCTTTCCCAGGCGCTTGGTAAACTGATGATGGTGGCTGAGAATTACCCGGATTTGAAAGCCAACGAAAATTTCATCGAGTTGCAGGATCAGCTTGGGGAAATGGAAAGCGAAATACAAATGTCACGCCGCTATTATAACGGCGCTGCAAGGGCATTGAATGTTAAAGTAGAGAGCTTCCCCTCAAACCTGATTGCCAATACTTTCAAATTTGATCAGGCGGATTATTTCGAAATCGAAAACGAAGCTGACAGGGCACTGCCGGAAGTTTCATTTGAATAATAACCCAAGTGAATCCAAGTGAAGACCAGACACGGGGCGCTATTTATCGCAAGGAAATAGGCGGATGATATCGCAGTCTAAATACCCCATTCATGCACTTATAATTATTATGATGGCATTGTTCTCAACCGCTGGCCACGCGGCAGAGACAATCACAGATTTTTATTCAAACATTGTTGTTGAAGCCAATGGCGATCTGCTGGTAACCGAGCGTATTAGCGTGATTGCAGAAGGCAGAAAAATAAAACGCGGCATATATCGAGACTTCCCCATCACGGTTGAAAACAGGAATGGTGCGGTCAAAAAAGTGGCGTTTGAAATATTGTCAGTCAAAAGAGACGGAAAACCCGACGATTGGCGCACGCAGGCAAATAACAAATTCACCCGGCTTTATATCGGAAACAAAGATGTGTTTCTGAAATCAGGCAGCTATGTCTATGAAATCACTTATCGCACAGACCGCCAATTGCGCTTCTTTGAATCCTATGACGAACTGTTGTGGAATGTCACCGGTACGCAATGGCAATTCCCAATCACAAAAGCTCGCGCCCGTGTGGTGTTGCCCGAAAAAGTTGAAATTCTCGCAACTACTGTTTTTACCGGCAGATTTGGTTCCAAAGAAAAGTTTGCTTCAGCTGAAATCAATTCGATGAGCAATACCATTATCTTTGAAACCACCCGTCCTCTCCAGAGTCGGGCAGGTCTCACAATCGGCATCAAGATTAAAAACGGATTTTTTACTGCAGCACCTGGGGGCAAAACATTGCAGTGGTTCTGGCGTGATTTCAAAAGTGAGATTGTTGCACTGTTCGTTCTGATTTTGATTTCGGCCTACTACTTTTTACGATGGCGGCAAATAGGTCGCGACCCGCCCTCTGGAATTATTACACCGCGCTGGGACATCACCGATGATTTGTCTCCCGCGCTTATCAACTATATCGACAATAAAGGGTTTGGTTCAAAAGCCTGGAAGGCGCTAACTGCTGCAATTCTTAACCTGGCTGTCAAAGGCTATGTGGTGATTGAGGATTTGGACGATAAACCCACTATTTCGCTTACCGGTAAATCAATGGGTAATGATTTGCCGACAGGTGAGGCTGCCCTTTTCAGCTTTCTGGCTGGCAGAAATGGTCGCTCGATCCGGGCAATCAAAAGCGAGGGCACCAGCGTCAACAAGATGCAAAAGAATTTTAGGTCAGCTATCACCTCTGAACATCGCAGCTCGTTTTATAACCACAACTGGGGAGCAATAATATTGGGGGTTGCTTTGTCTGCTGCTGGTATATTTGCCATTCTTGCAAGCGAGGGAATAGGATTTGAAATTGCCGGGATGGTGTTACCAATTGCAATAGCTGCAATCGCTGGCAGCGCAGTTATCATCAGGGCAGTACGGAATTTTAAGAACAGCGGCCTGATGGCCAAAATAACATCACTGTTTGTTGCTTCATTTTTCTTCTTTACCCTGATGTCCAGCGGTGTACTTACGCTGTCGTTTGTCACCGACTACCTGGAGCAACCCATACTTCTAATAGCACTGGCAGGGATATTGATAGTCAATGTGCTGTTCTTTTTTCTGCTTGGGGCACCAACTTCTCTTGGTCGCGAAAAAATGGATGTAATGGAAGGGTTGAAAACATATCTTGTTTTGGCAGAAAAAGACCGGATGAATTTGGCTGGCGTGCCAACAATGTCACCGCGCCATTATGAAACCCTGCTGCCCTATGCTGTTGCTCTTGGTGTTGAAAAACCCTGGTCGAATGCCTTTCAATCCTGGTTGGCAAGCGCTGCAGCAGTCGCTGCTGGAGCAACAATTGGAAGCTATGCCCCGGGCTGGTATCGCGGAAGGTTTGATAGCAACGATATTGGCAGGACATTGGGCGGCATGGCGGATAACATGGCCTCAAGTTTTACAGCCTCACTGCCAACGCCAAAAAGTTCATCTTCCGGCTTTTCCGGTGGTGGCGGCTTTTCCGGCGGGGGCGGGGGCGGCGGCGGTGGTGGCGGCTGGTAGAACTGAACTCAGGTGTCAATGTTGGCAACATTTAGTGCATTTTCCTGAATAAATATTCTACGCGGCTCAACCTCTTCACCCATCAGGCGCGAGAACAAATCATCGGCTTCCGCCGCATCATTGACTTGTACCTGCAACAAGGTGCGCTCGTTGGGATCCAGCGTTGTTTCCCACAATTGATCCGGGTTCATTTCCCCAAGCCCCTTGTAGCGCTGCAGGTTAATGCCTTTGCGTCCGGCTGCAAAAACCGTATTAAGTAAGGCGGTAGGGCCGCTGATGACCTGGTAGTTTTCTTTACGTCGGAAGGTTGGCGGCTTGCCATATATCTCCTGAAGCTGACTGGCATAACTGTCCAGCCTGCGCGCGTCAGCAGAACCAATCAGCGCCATATCTATTTTCTGAACCTCACGCACACCGCGCACGGTTCGTTCAAATATCAGGCTGCCATCGCTCTGGGCAGAACCTTGCCAGCCCTGTTCAGTTTCTTCTGATATGGCATCGAGACGCCGGGCAACATATTGCGCAGCTTCGTTGGCGCTGCTATTGTCTGCCATTACTTCAGCATTGAGCGCACCGGCAATTGCGGCCTGCTCGACTACTGATATCGAATAACGGGTGTGAATAGCGTTCAAAAGGCTGCGTACTTTTAAAGCCACATCAATCACTGCGCGAAGATCAGCACCTGAACGTACTTCACCGCTGGTCAGTTCAAGCAGGCCATCTTCAAGCCCGCCTTCCACCAGAAAATTCTCCAGCGCTTTTTCATCTTTCAGATATTGTGAGCTTTTGCCACGGGTTACTTTGTAAAGTGGTGGCTGGGCGATATATAAATGCCCGTTCTCCAGCAGTTGCGGCATTTGACGGAAGAAAAATGTCAGTAGAAGCGTTCGAATATGTGCTCCATCCACATCGGCATCAGTCATGATAATGACTTTATGATAGCGCAGTTTTTCGATATTAAATTCATCTTTGCCAATTGATGTACCCAGCGCGGTAATCAGCGTACCGATTTCCTGACTGGATAACATGCGGTCAAATCGTGCGCGTTCAACATTCAGGATTTTACCACGCAAAGGTAATACGGCCTGATTGCTGCGGTCGCGGCCCTGTTTGGCAGAACCCCCGGCACTGTCGCCCTCCACCAGAAACAGTTCGGATTTTGCCGGATCACGTTCCTGGCAATCGGCCAGTTTTCCAGGCAGTGACGAAATATCCAATGCGCCTTTGCGCCTCGTTAATTCGCGCGCTTTTTTTGCCGCCTCTCGCGCTGCTGCTGCTTCCACCACTTTAGCGATGACAGTTTTTGCCAGTGCCGGATTTTCTTCCAGCCACTGGTTAAGCGTCTGACCAACCAGGCTTTCCACCACCGGGCGCACTTCAGATGACACCAGCTTGTCTTTGGTTTGGGAAGAGAATTTCGGGTCTGGAACTTTAATTGACAAAACGCAGGTGAGCCCCTCGCGACAATCATCGCCGGTGAGGGTTACTTTTTCTTTTTTCATCAGCCCCGAAGATTCCGCATAGCCTGTTATCTGGCGCGTCAAAGCTCCGCGAAAACCAGCCAGGTGAGTACCGCCATCGCGCTGGGGGATGTTGTTGGTAAAACACAGGACTTTTTCATGGTAGGAATTATTCCACCACAAAGAGACTTCAACCGTTACCCCATCACGTTCTGAACGCAGATAAATAGGGTCATTAATGAGGGGCGTTTTGGTTCTGTCGAGATAGCGAACAAATGCCTCCAGGCCGCCATCATAAAGCAATTCGGTGGATACCGGTTCAACACCGCGATTATCACTCAATAAAATTCGCACACCGGAATTCAGAAAGGCCAATTCACGCAACCGGTTTTCAAGTGTGGTGAAATCGAAATCAACCATAGTAAAGGTATCGGTTGAGGGCAGAAATGTCACTTCAGTTCCAGATTTACCCACTGCCTCCCCGGTTGGAGCCAGGGGTGCGTCGGTGACGCCATGGGTGAAACTCATTTCGTGGGATTTGTTATCGCGATAGATTTTCAGCTTCAACCATACTGAAAGCGCATTAACCACAGAAACACCCACACCGTGCAGGCCGCCGGACACTTTATAGGAATTCTGGTCAAATTTACCCCCGGCGTGTAACTGGGTCATGATCAGTTCAGCTGCTGAAACGCCTTCTTCCTCATGAATACCCGTTGGAATTCCACGGCCATTATCAGTGACGGTGACAGAGCCATCGGCATTCAATGACACGGTAACAATATCCGCATGACCAGCGAGCGCTTCATCAATGGCGTTGTCTACTACTTCGTAGACCATATGATGCAGGCCGGAGCCATCATCGGTGTCACCAATATACATGCCGGGACGTTTGCGCACCGCATCAAGGCCTTTGAGAACCTTGATTGAATCGGCACCATACTCCTCCTGGCCATTTGTGGAATTATTCTGGTTTTCGGGCTCTTTTGGGTCGCTCATTCAATATCCGTTTACATGTCGTTATTACAGATAATTATCCAAACGAATCAATGTTCGTCAGGTTCAATCAATATAGTGAGTTTTTGCCATTAATACCACTTGCAGCACGATGACCACAAACTTCAGTCCCAGGTGACTAGAATATGGGGTGCGCGGGGGATGAACCATCCAAACAGAAGCTGGCAGATTGACAAAACAAAGGCGGCAGATAAGTTTGAGGTATAGAGAAGTTGTTTTGAATGCAGCAATTTCAATTATCAGTTTCAATTGAGGTATTATGGGACAAAAAGATGACGGGGAGCATGGGCACGACCATGAGGGTTTTTTTGGGGCAAATACTGAGCTCTATTTTTCCATAGGCAGCGGTGTATTCTGGTTTACGGGTCTGGTTCTTTCGTTTATCAGCGCCGTTCCGCAGCAAGTCCCTCTGGTACTTTTTATCATTGCTTTTCTGCTTGGTGGATATTTCACATTGCTGGAAGCCATTAACAGCGTTCGAAAAGGCAATTTTGAAATTGATTTCCTGATGCTGGTTGCTGCCGCCGGTGCCGCTTCCCTGGGTAAATGGGAAGAGGGCGCTTTGTTGCTGTTTTTGTTCAGCCTGGGCCATTCGCTTGAAAACTACGCCATGAACAAGGCAAAAAAATCCATTGCCGCCCTTTCAGAACTGGCTCCTTCCACCGCCCTGGTAAAACGCGGCAACAAACAAACGGAAGTTAAAATAGAAGAACTGGTCGTAGGCGATATTATTATTGTCAAACCCAATTCGAAAATTGCAGCCGATGGCGTTATCGTAGCCGGTAACGGGTTTATCAACCAGGCACCGATAACCGGTGAAAGCATGCCGGTAGACAAGCAGCCGGTTTCTTCTCGCGATGATGATTTTGAATTGAATAGCCTGCCTGATGAAAACAGAGCATTTGCCGGCACGATTAATGGCAGCAACGTACTGGAAATAAAAGTTCTGAAAATCGCCAAGGACAGTACGCTGGCGCGGCTGGTAAAAATGGTTAGAGAAGCAGAGTCACAAAAATCTCCAACCCAGCAGCTCACCGACAGGTTTGAGAAATATTTTGTGCCATTTGTCCTCGTTCTGGTTGTTGTGCTGATTTTTTCTTATCTGTTCACCAGCGAAACTTTTGAGGAAACTTTCTACCGCGCCATGGTGGTTTTAGTTGCTGCCTCCCCTTGTGCGCTGGCAATTTCAACCCCCAGCGCCGTACTTGCCGGTGTTGCAAGGGCTGCACGTCAGGGAGTGCTAATCAAAGGGGGTCGCCCCCTGGAGGATTTAGGATCGCTCACCGCAGTTGCGTTTGACAAGACGGGAACGTTGACTGAAGGCCGTCCAAAACTAACCAATATCATTCCCTTTTCCGGCATAACAAAGAAAGAACTGATAACCGTTGCAGTAGCGGTTGAACAGTTAAGCGATCACCCGCTGGCATCAGCTATCGTTGAAGGCGGTTACGAAATTCTGAACGTTGACCATGTGCCCGGCGCAGATAATATCAAAGCCCTCATCGCCCGTGGCATCAAGGCTGATTACCAGGGTAAAACAGTCCATATTGGTAATCGACGTCTGTTTGAAGAACTGACAGGTGAAGATGTGCCAGAAGAAATTACGGCCCAAATGATGACCCTTGAACTGGAGGGTCATACAGTAATGATTGTTCATAAAGACAAACAGTATCTCGGCATCATATCGGTTATGGATGTGGCGCGTGAAGAAGCAGCCCAAACCCTGGCAAGTCTGAAAGAAATAGGCATCCGCCGCATGATTATGCTCACCGGCGATAATCAAAGAGTGGCCGACGCCGTTGCCAGAACCATTGGCATCACCGACCCAATGGGCGGCCTGCTGCCGGAAGACAAGGTCAAAGCAATTGAAAAATTGAAAGTCGAAGAAGGTAAAGTCGCCATGGTGGGCGATGGGGTCAATGACGCCCCGGCAATGGCAAAAAGCACGGTTGGCATCGCCATGGGAGCCGCTGGTTCCGACGTAGCACTGGAAACCGCCGACATAGCCCTGATGGCTGATAAGCTCGAAAACCTGCCTTTTGCCATTGGCCTGAGCAGGAAGGCCAAAGGCATTATTAAGCAAAACCTGTGGGTAAGTCTCGGGATTGTCGCAGTGCTTATTCCCTCTGCCATTACTGGCTGGGCCAGCATTGGCGTTGCCGTTGTTATGCACGAGGGCTCCACATTACTTGTGGTGGCAAACGCTTTGAGACTATTGTCCTACAAGGAACCTGATAGGTCCTAAAAGCGGTTACCAGGGAAATCCACCAGCGGAAGCTGTAAAATTTTCACGCAGTGCGGCACGGTCATCAGCCGCTCCCTGCTCGCGTATTGCTAAATCTATGCGCCGTGCGGCGTTATATCCCTGCGCTGTGGTTGCGGTGGGTTTGGCGCCATATTGGGATTCAAATGCACTTGAAAATGCAGAAACTGTAGAGCCACCGTCTTGTGAAAATGGCGTCTTTCCTCTTTGCAACAGGGCGATATTTCCTGCCTCTAACAACGGCTTCATCACATCAAGGGCAGCAGAACCCTCAGGTGCCATTGTCGCAACAATAGCAATTTCTCCCTCTGAAACGATGCGTGTGATTTGTGAACTGATATCACCATTGGCGTCAATCACGGATACATAAACATCCAGTCCTCCCAAATGGCCATCAGATTCTTCATCTGGATGACCGTCACGTTCTGTAGTGGCCAGCATAAAACCTTCACGATACTGTTTGCCCATTTCGGCCTCGTTCCCAACAAGCGGGATTACCAGTGCGACATTAAAACGATGGGCAAAAGCAGGAGCTGCAATTGTTGTTCCAAATAGAACAACAGCGGTCAGTAACAAATTTTTATTGTCAAATTTCATTTTTTTGTTCCCAGTTTCATTATTGTAAACGCCCAAAAACAATAGATTATTTTGAAGCAACAATATATTGGTAATCTGACCTTTTATATCACTTTCAAATAAGACGGCCCTATGACCAAACGCCTGGAAATTTTAATGCCCGATGACTGGCATCTTCATTTGCGTGACGGAGAAATGCTGAAGGTTGTTACGCCAATCTCCGCACGATATTTTGCACGCGCAATCATCATGCCCAATTTAGTGCCGCCGGTGACAACACTGAGGGATGCTGAAGCCTATCGCCAGCGCATTCTTGCAGCGCTACCCGCACAGCCGGATTTTCAGCCTTTGATGACCCTTTATCTGACGGAAGATACAAAGGCACAAGAAGTGGAAAAGGCCCACCTCTCAGGCATTGTCAAGGCAGTCAAACTTTATCCGGCAGGGGCCACGACGAATTCACAATCAGGGGTACGTGATTTTGACAAAATCATTCCGGTTCTGGAAAAAATGGCTGAACTGGAGATGCCGCTTTGTGTACATGGAGAGGTAAGCGATCATGATGTGGATATTTTTGACCGGGAAGCGGTTTTTATTGAACAGGTGTTGGAGCCACTTCGCGTTCAGGTGCCTATGCTGAAAGTCGTGCTTGAACATGTCACCACAGCAGATGGAATTGATTATATCCGTCGCGGCGGTGATAATATTGCAGGCACCATCACCACCCATCATCTGATTATCAACCGCAATCACATTCTGGCCGGTGGTATCAGGCCTCACTATTATTGCCTGCCGGTGGCAAAACGCGAACGACATCGGCTTGCGCTGGTTCAAGCCGCAACATCAGGAGAAAAACAGTTTTTTCTGGGAACCGACAGCGCACCACATATTGACGCTGCCAAATTAAGCCCCTGCGGTTGTGCCGGTATATTTACAGCACTCAATACAATGGGTTGTCTGGCGCATGTGTTTGAAGAGGCCGATGCATTGCCAAACCTGGAATATTTCACTTCCCGCAATGGCCCGAATTTTTATAATCTTCCACTCAATTCAAGAACCATAGTGCTGGAGAAAAGCGAAAACCCACTAGCCTTGCCGGCAACCATTAAAACTCCCATCGGCCAGGTCACTGTTTTTGACCCGGGTTTTAATCAGCATTGGTATGTGGCTTAAAGAATAAACAGCACGGTTGTACTGACATAGGTCGCATACCCAATTGCCATTACCAGCCCGATTGTTCTGGAAATATTAATTTTCCAATAGGCGAGTAATCCCAATAATATTGATGAAGCAAGCATAATCCAAACGTCAAACTCGTAAATATGGGCTGTAACAATAATTGGCTGAATTAATGAGGTTACGCCCATAATAAGAGCAATATTCAGGATGTTTGATCCGACGATATTACCCAGCGCAATTGATGAGTTTTTTCGCCTGACCGCCATAAGTGTCGTTACCAGTTCCGGCAGGGATGTGCCAACGGCAACCACCGTCAATCCGATAATTTCTTCCGCAATCCCCCAGTAACCGGCAATCATGATCGCCGCGTTTACTGTCAGCTCTGAACCAACGGCCAGACAAAACATGCCAATCAACAGCGCTATCATGATGTTATAATAGGAGGCAGGAATATTATCGACTTCATCATTATAGTCGAATTTTTCTTCGGTGGCTTTGCGTGCTTTGCGTGCGCTGCGGAATTGCTCGATCAGGAACAATCCCAGTATCACGATCAGTACAAAGCCATCAAAACGCGACAATGCCCCTTTCTGCATCATGCCGATGAACAAGACAGTAACGCCAATCATCACCAATATGCTGCGGCCAATGCCTTTTTCGTCACATTTCATCGCCCAGAATATTGCCGGTATTCCCAACACCATCAAAACATTAGCAATATTAGAGCCGACTATATTGCCGATGGCAATTCCATCAGCGCCTGACAACGCGGAATTTACAGACACAAACAGTTCGGGTGCTGATGTGCCAAACGATACGATGGTCAGGCCAATAATCAGGGGAGGCACTTTGAGTTTTTCTGCAAGCCCCACAGAACCTCGCACCAGCCAGTCACCACCAATCAGCAGAAGAACCAATCCGATCAAAAGCAGAAAATAGTCAAACATGATTTAAGAAATATCCTGCTGCGATTTGATTATTGATGATTTTGTCAGCCGGATATGGATACCTAATAAATAATGCCAAAGATAGCGGCATCACCAATTATCTGTAGTTATTTTCCATATACAAAACGACGCACTGAGCAGGTAAATAAACCGTCATCATGTGATCATTACCACACCGTTGCTGTCAAAAATTTGAAGTAGTATTTTCACAGGTGATGCAAATCCTCCCTTTGCAGGTATTTTAATGAGGGAGAGCGTAAGGCTTTTGTTTTCCTGATTTTGCAATACCCCTCTCGGCAATTTACCCGTTCGATCTGCCGCACTACATATCGATCATGCCTGCCACCTGTTTGAAACGCTGATAGTTTTTTACAAATACCGTGCTTTTTGTAATTTGAATAAGATCAATTGACGCCAGATAGTTGAGCTCTTTTGTTACTGCTTCGCGGTGGGTGCAAATTCGGTTGGCCAGTTCCAAGTGGGTGGGAATATCAAAACTAATGCTTTCATCCCCATCCTCACATGTCGCTTCAGCAAGACGTAACAACTCTGACTGAATTCGAAATCGAACTGCCAGTGTTCCAAATTCATGAATTCTTTCCGTCAGCGCCCGGTTTTTTTCAACCAGTAATTCGACAAGTGCCAGCGCGACATTTGAATCTGTTGTAACGGCTTTGCGAAAACTCCGAGCGGATATTTTGGCGACAACGCAATCGCTCACCGCCAGAACTGCAGAGGAACGCGGAGCTTCATCAATTGCAGAAAATTCACCGAATATTTCCCCTGGCTTGATATCGCGGTAACTGACTTCCTTTCCCTTTTCTGAAAAAGATTTAGCCCGCGCAACACCTTCCACCACCAGATAAACATCAGTGGACATATCTGCCTGGCCGATGATCTGTCGGTTTTTGACAAAATTCATCATCCGCGAATTTTCAACCAGTGCGACAATTGTGTTATCGCCTGCCTCTGCAAACACTTTGCAATGGCGAACCTGTTCCTTTGAAACTTTGGCCAAAATTCCATCCCTTTGTTGATACCGGCTTCCCTCAAACAATTATCTCTTTTATTGGGCGGTATATCTATTCACACAGCTAAGGTGAGGAAAATCACAATTGTTCAGCTTTGCCTCTTTGTCTACAGGTAGAATGGAAAATATTCGTCGCATGTGTTCAAATACACAAGTTTAGGCGATGACAGAATTTCACGTTCAAAAGCAATAGGATATTCAATGCCCGAAATATCGGATTACTGGAAAAATTTTATCAACAATAAATGGGTTGATGGCGGCAGCGATCGCCTGTCCGTGCAAAATCCATCTACCGGTGAACATCTGGCCTGGCAGGCAATGGCCGATGCCAATGATATAAATGATGCAGTATCAGCTGCCAAAACCTGCCATGAATCAGGAGTGCTTGGTGCCATGCGTCCGGTAGAACGCGGGCGTCTGCTGCGTCACATGGGAGAGTGGTTGTTAGAGCGTGCTGATGAAATTGCGACCACACTCTGCCTTGAGCAGGGAAAACCGTTGTGGGAAGCGAAACGCGAGATCACTAATGCCGCGCGCTATTTCGAATATTATGGCAGCCTGAGCGAAGCCCTTGAGGGTAAATCAATTCCTCTGGGTGAGAACTATCTGGATTTCACCCTCAATGAACCCTATGGCGTGTCAGCGCAGATAATTCCCTGGAATTTTCCTTTGGAAATTGCAGCGCGTTCAATTGCCGCCGGCTTGGCCACTGCAAATGCTTGTGTAGTCAAATCACCCGAATTAGCACCTTTGAGCTCCCAATATCTGGCTCAAGCAGCGCAAGCCGTTGATTTGCCCGCCGGTGCGTTAAATCTGGTGAGCGGATTAGGAACTGAAGCAGGAGCAGCAATGAGCACACACCGCGATGTGCGCCAGATCGTATTTACCGGTTCTGTTGAAACCGGTTCAAGGATCGCCGCCGCCGCCGCACAAAACATCGTCCCGTGTGTATTGGAATTGGGTGGAAAATCTGCGGCAATAGTTTGCCGCGATGCCGATCTTGAGAATTTTATCAATTCTCTTCGGGCTGGAATATTTACAAATGCAGGCCAGGTTTGTTCAGCCATGTCACGGGCAATCGTCCATGAAGATATTTACGATGAAGTGGTTGAACGCGCCGCCGCACTAGCCGACTCAATCAGTGTCGGTCCCGGTCTCGATTGGGTTGAACCGGGGTTAAACATGGGAGCGATGATCAACGATACCCAGCGTGATCGCGCTGAAGCTTTTTGTGAACGCGCTGGTAAAGATGGCGCAAGAATTGTCACCGGCGGGCACAAACTGAATAGTCCCGGTAGTTTTTTGCAGCCAACAATCATCGACAATGTCGACCCAGCCAGCGAAATCGGTCAGACAGAAGTTTTTGGCCCGGTAATTTCCATCATGAAATATAACAATGATGACGATGCCATCAATATTGCCAATGGCACACAATATGGTTTGGTTGGCGGCATCTTCACTAAAGACCTTGATCGGGCAATGAAGACAGCCAGGGCAATTCGTGCGGGGCAGGTTTTTGTCAATGAATGGTTTGCCGGTGGCGTTGAGACACCCTTTGGCGGATATGGAAAATCCGGCTATGGGCGCGAAAAAGGCAGCGAAGCATTGCTGAACTATGTGCAGACCAAAAATATCGCAATCAGGCTGTAGATTTACCGCTATTTCAAAATACGATTATCCGTTGAAAAATACTCGTGGCGAAAATAACCCAGCCCGTTTTTACCGTGATCAGTATAGCTGTGAATCCTGCCAACCAGAACATCGTGATCACCCGCATCAATTCGGTTGAACAAGCTACAGTCGAACCAGGCGCTTGCGCCGCTGATCAGTGGGCAACCCAATTCACTTTCCTGCCACTCAATGCCCTCGAAACGTTTTCCTTTGTAGTTGGCGAACCGGTCCGCAAGTGCCTTTTGGTCACTACCCAGAATATTGATGGCAAAATGACTGCTGTTGCAAAATGCCGGGTAGCTTGAAAGACCCTTACCAATACAAACCAGTAAAAGTGCCGGATCAAGCGACACCGAGTTAAATGAGTTTGCTGTAAAGCCCACCGGATCACCGGTGTCGGTACGGGCCGTAACGACAGTTACCCCGGTAACGTAGCTGCCAAAAGCACTACGCAATTTATCATGTGAAGCATCGGCCATGCATTGTTCCATCTGCGATATTGCAAATGCAACTTAGCGCCCACGAATTCTGGGATCAAGCGCATCGCGGATTGCATCACCGACATAATTAACGCTCAACACAGTAAGTGAGATGGCAAGACCCGGCCAGATCACCCGTGAAGGAGTGATTTGCATGAAGTTGGCGCCATCAAACAACAATCTTCCCCAGGTTGGAAAATCTGATGGAAATCCTAACCCCAGAAAACTGAGTGAAGATTCGGTGATTATCGCGTTAGCAACCCCCAGCGTGGCCGAAACCATAATGGGTGACAATACATTTGGAAAAATATGCCGGGTAATAATTCGCCGTGGTCGGGTGCCGATACTGCCTGCTGCCAGAACAAATTCCTGCTCTTTTAGACCCAGTACATCCCCACGCACAATTCGCGCGGTCTGCATCCAGCTCGTGATGCCGATGATAAACACAATCAGCAGAAATATCCCCGTTTCCGGCCCAAACATATTTCGCAGCGTGTCGCGAAACAGCATGATAATCACCAGCAAAAGCGGCAGCAAAGGCAACGCCAGAAACAAATCAGTCAACCGCATCAACGGGCCGTCAAGCGCTTTGAAATAGCCGGCAACAACGCCGATAAATGTACCCAGAACAAGCGACAGCAGCATTGCTGTTATTCCCACAGCCAGAGAAATTCTCCCGCCCGCCAACACTTGTGCCAGCATATCTCGGCCCAAATTATCTGTACCAAACGGATGGGCCAGGGTGGGGGCCAGGTTTTTATTTTTATAATCCAGAAACTGCGGATCAATCGTATGGATCATTGGCCCGATTATCACCGCCAGTAAAATGAACGAAAATACACCAACACCAATCAACCCACCCCGGTGTACTTTGAACTGCCGCCAGACATCAGACCACAATGAGCGGTGCGGCCGCACGGGATCCTCGGCTTGAACAGTGGAATTCGTTTGATCAGTCATAACGTATCCTTGGATCAAGTATGCCGTATAATAAATCTGCAACCAGATTAAACAGCACAATCAGCACGGCAAAAATAAAAGTCAAAGTCTGCACCAGCGGGATATCCGCACCCTCAATGCCGATGATCAGCAATTGGCCCAGCCCGTTCACCCGGAATATCTGTTCGGTAATGATCGCCCCGCCAAACACCTGCGGTATGCCAAGCGCAATGACCGTCACCACCGGAATAAGAGAATTGCGCAGCACATGCGTCAGAACAACTGTCTGCTCACGCAAACCCTTGGCTCGCGCGGTTCGTACATAGTCCTGGTTCAGGTTATCCAGCATCGAAGAACGCATGAAGCGGGCTATTTGTGCTGCATTGAAAAGCGCCAGCACAAACACCGGCATCATCATTTGTTTGACCTGTTTCCAGAAACTTGGCCAGTCGGTGACCTGTAACGTTGTGTCGTATATCGAAGGCAGCCACCCCAGTTGAACCGAGAAAATAACAATCAACACAATGCCGGTGAAGAATGTCGGCACTGAAAACCCAATCATCGAAATGAACGTGCCGATCTGGTCGAATATTGAATATTGCTTGTAGGCGGAAATTACGCCAATCGGCAATGCAATTAGAATTCCCAGCACATAAGACATGCCCACCACCCACAATGTCTGGGGCATACGCTCAACAATCAGATCAACCACCGGGCTGCGGGTAGCCCAGGAGGTTACACGCAGGCGATTAGCGGAATCGCCGATTTGGATTCCCCACCACTGTTCCATCATATTCAAAGGTTCATTGATGAAAAACTGTTGCAACCACTTCATGTAGCGAATGGGAAACGGTTGCCCAAGCCCCAGGGCCTCTCGGATCTGTGCGCGCACTTCCGCAGGAATTGTAAGCGGCAGATTGCCCGTCGGATCACTGGGTGCCAGGTCCAGAATTGCAAAAATGATAAACGATATCACCAGCAGCGTAGGCACAGCAAATAGCAACCGTCTGATGGTATAGTTTAGCATTGTAGAAAATCCCCGAAATCAAATCCGGCCCGCACTTTATATGCGGGCCGTATTCAATGGTTCACCTATTTGGCGCGTGTCCAGTCCTGAACATTCCACAATTCGGAATCCCAGGAGTTCATCCGTACACCCAACAGAGTGTTTGAATGAGCTGACACATTACCACGGTGGATGAGGGGGATCATCGCACGAGCCTGCATCAGCATGTCGTTCATTTTCATGGCCAGAGCTGCGCGTTTTTCAATTGACGCGGTTTTACCCATTTCAGCCACAAGTGCATCATATTCCGCATTACAGTAGCGCGGCATGTTGTTGCCGATCCACTGGTTTGCCGGAGACGGAATATTTTTACATGTCCATGAACCCATATATTTTTCCGGGTCTGTGCCATCGAAATTGTTGGTATACATTTCGATATCAGCAAAGAACTTCTGGAACGTATCGGGGCTTGACTGGTCACCACCGAAGAACACGGAAGCTGAAATATTTTTCAGTTCTGTTTCCACACCGATTGCCGCCCACATTTGCTTGATCAAAGCCTGAGTACCCTGACGAACGCCATTGGTGGATGTCTGGTAAAGAATGGAAAGACGCACACCATCTTTGGCGCGAATTCCATCAGAGCCTTTAGCCCAACCGGCATCGTCCAGCAGTTTGTTGGCTTTATCAACATCCTGAACTTTGCAGTCGTCATTGGCTGTTGAGACATATACCGCCGGTGCCGGTAGCACGTTACAGGTCACCTGACCTGCTTTGCCATAGCCTGCATCAACCAGAACCTGGCGATCAATAGCCCGCGACAACGCTTCACGCACAGCAGGATCATTCAGGAACGGGTGAACTCCACCTTCAATCGTACCGCGTTTGTCACCCAAAGCCGGATCGACATTGGTAGCCTGTACCATCAGGCGCTCAACGGAAGTGCCAAATGATGTAACAACCGTGCCTTTGCCGGCTGCTGCCATTTGTGCCAGAATTTCCGGCTCTACCTGCAGGTTCCAGGCGTAATCAAATTCGCCGGTTTCAAGAACCGAACGGGCAGCAGCAGCTGCTTCACCGCCGCCTTTAAATACCGCTGTCGCAAACGCTGGTTTGCCTTCTTCGCGGTATTTGTCATTGGCTGCATAAACCACAACATCGTTTGCTTTAAACTCAGTTACAGTAAATGGACCAGTACCAATAGGGCCAAAATTTGCCGCTGTACATGTTGGCGCTTTGGCGCCCAGACAATCCTTGAACTGTGCTTCCTGGATGATTGGGGCAGTAGTGCCGACAAACGGTCCATAGGGAAACGGTTTAGCAACGCTGAATGTGATTTTAACTGTATTGTCATCGATTGCTTCAACAGAATCCACATCACTGAAGTTGGAAGATGCATTACACCCGCCGGTAGGGTCCATGCAGTATTTCGCTGAAAATACTACATCTTTCGCGGTAAACGGCGTGCCGTCAGACCAGGTGACGCCTTTTTTCAGTTTCCAGGTAACAGATGTCAAATCATCCGACACACCACCATTTTCAGGTGTTGGAATTTCCTCAGCAAGTGCAGGAACCATCGCGCCGGTTTCATCATAATAAGCTAGTGGTTCTAAAATCATGGAAGCGGCATTTATGTCTTTCGTGCCACCGGAAAGATACGGGTTCAGAATGGAAGCAGCCTGCCAATATAGAATATTGAGCTGCCCGTCCATTCCCCTTTTGCCGTCACTTGCTGCATTGGCAGTGCCCACGGACACCAGAGCCAACGCTGCTGTCGCCAGCAGGGTTTTCTTTAATATATGCATTTGTATTTCTCCCTTTTTACAGTTTTACAATTACAGGTATTCTCAGTCTGCCAGATGGCAGGCTATTTGATGGCTGTTATCGCCATTCTTTGAACCTCCAAGTTCCCGCCATTCGGGTTCAGAGTCAAAACATTTTTCAATTGCCACCGGGCAGCGCGTACAAAACCTGCATCCCTTGGGCGGGTTCGCCGGACTTGGCACATCACCTTCAAGGATCACCCTTTCGCGCTTTGATTCTATTTCCGGATCCGGCACCGGCACCGCTGAAAACAGAGCTTTGGTGTAGGGATGCTGTGGGTTGGTGAACAATTCATTCACCGGTGCAAGCTCAACAATCTTACCCAGATACATCACGGCAACCCGGTCGGCAATGTGACGTATCATGCCCAGATCATGGCTGATAAACAGGTAAGTAAGCCCCAATTTTTTCTGCAAATCCTGCAACAGGTTCACCACTTGCGCCTGAATTGAAACATCAAGCGCTGCAATCGGTTCATCGCAAACAATAAAATCCGGCTCCAGTGCCAAAGCGCGCGCAATGCCAATACGCTGGCGTTGGCCGCCGGAAAATTCGTGCGGGTAACGATTGGCAAAATCCGGGTTCATACCAACGGATTCAAGCAGTTCGCGAACCCGTGCCTGCTTTTCTTCACCACTTGCAATCTGGTGCTCATCCAATGGTTCGGAAATTATTGAACCAACCGTCATGCGTGGGTTTAGACTGGCTTGCGGGTCCTGAAATATCATCTGCATGCGCGGACGAATATTGCGTAGCTCTTCGCCACTCAAATCAGCAATGTCCCTACCTTCAAAAGTAATCTGCCCGCCGGTGATCTCATAGAGTCGCAACAAGGCCCGCCCGCAGGTGGATTTGCCACAACCGCTTTCACCCACCAGGCCAAGTGTCTCGCCGCGTTTTATATCAAAGGTCAGCCCGTCAACCGCTTTCACCGCACCAATTTTCCTGCGAAAAATACCTTTATAGATTGGAAAGTGCATTTGAAGGTTTTTGACTTTAACCAGAGTGTCGCCAGTGAATTGTGATGGGACAGCAGTCATTTTCGTAAACTCCCGCTTTCGATATCAACCCAGCACGCAATCTCATGGATATCAGCATCACTATTTTCGATACTGGTGAGCTTGGGGTTTTCACGCCGACATATATCCTGGGCATAAGCGCAACGTGGGGCAAATGGACATGATACGGGTTTGATTACCAAATCTGGCGGTTGCCCATCAATTGAACGCAACCGCTCCGCCCCTTCACTTTCATGACCCGGCAGGGTTTCGAGCAATGCAGAGGTATAAGGATGGCGTGGGTTTTTGAATATTTCTTTGACATCCGCATGTTCAACGGCAAAGCCGCCATACATCACCATCACCCGATCGGCAATTCCTGCTGCAACACCAAGATCGTGAGTAATCCAGATAATTGTCATGCCAAGTTTCTGGCGTAAGTCGCGAACCAGTTCCAGTATCTGCGCCTGGACGGTTACATCCAGGGCCGTCGTTGGTTCATCGGCAATCAGCACCTTCGGGTCGCAGGAAAGTGCGATCGCGATTACCACCCGTTGGCGCATACCGCCGGAAAACTGGTGAGGAAAATCATTCAGGCGATCACCGGCAGATGGAATACCCACCAGTTCCAGCAATTCGACGGCGCGTTGCCGGGCCTGTTTTTTTGACATGCCAAGATGCTCACGCAACGGCTCCATAATCTGAAAACCAACGGAGAATACCGGATTGAGTGATGTCATCGGGTCTTGAAAAATAAAGCCGATCTTGGCGCCGCGGAAATGCCGTATATCTGCTGTTGATAATTCCAGAAGGTTTTTGCCTTCAAAATAAACACTGCCACTGATTATTTCCGCCGGGGGCGTCGGCAGCAATTGCAAAAGCGACATCATAGTAACACTTTTACCCGAGCCGCTTTCACCTACAACTGCCAGCAACTCACCTTCACTCAGTTCAAAACTGATGCCATTTACCGCGTGAACGACGCCATCTTGTGTATGCAATACGGTTTTGAGGTTTTTTACCGTCCAAACCGGAACCAACGCAGCAATACCCATACAACTCCCTACCTGGCAATTATTCCCACTTTTGCCGTTACGCTTTTAGAACGGTTTTTGTGTTTCACAAACCCGTTACTTTTTTCGTTGCCCAACACTGCCCCACGCCAATCATCTTGTCCAGATATTATTGAAGCTTTCTGTTTCATCGGGCTGGACGAAGCACATGGCATGAATTTATACAAATTGGTTAGTGACAAACGATTGCGTTCAGAACAAAAATTTGTAACATGTCAAAATTCGATTATCTGTAATACAGTGAAGAACCAGGTTTTCGATAACAAAGTATTGGACCGGATCGCTTTAGAGGCAGATGAACTGCCCGGCAATCAGTTGTTGTTCGATTGAGTGGTATGCAGGGAGGAGGTTTAGGGCTGATGTCCAAAGACAAAGTCAATAAGGTTGGCGGTGTAAAAACCGGTGGCGACCTTACATCATTTCCTCAATACCTGTTATTGAATGCAAAGCGCTTTGCCAACAGACCAGCTATGCGTCACAAGGACCATGGCATCTGGCAAAGCTGGACCTGGTCGCAAATGTGCGACGAGATTCGTGCCTATTCCCTGGGGCTGGAAAAACTGGGCTTAAAGCGCGGCGACAAGATTGCAATAATAGGTGCCAACCGGCCAAAACTTTATTGGACATTTTCCGCAGCCCAGGCTTTAGGCGCTGTGCCTGTTCCTGTTTATGCTGATTCAGTGGCCGAAGAAATGGCCTATGTGCTGGAACACGCCGAAGTGCAATTTGCAGTCTGTCAGGATCAGGAGCAGGTCGATAAAATATTGTCGAATTCAGAAAACCTGCCCAGCCTGAAAAAGATTATATATGACGAAACCCGTGGCCTTACAGATTATGATCATTCTTCAATGCACTCTATCGATGATGTGCAGGAACTTGGCCGCAGGATGTTGGCTGATTCAACTGATGCACAAAAGGGTTGGCTGAAATCTATTGGCGAAGGCAAAGGCGATGACCTTGCAGTCATACTCTACACCTCGGGCACTACCGGCCGGCCCAAAGGCGTCATGCTGCGCAACCGCGATTGTGTGAATGCTGCTGTCAGCACGGTTAAATTTGACGGCTTGAACGAAAATGACATCGCCCTCGCCTATTTGCCGCTTGCCTGGGTTGGCGATCATTATCTGAGTTATGCCCAGGGCATGGTAGCGGGATATTGTCTGGCCTGCCCCGAGAGCCCCGATACGGTTTCGCAGGATTTACGGGAAATCGGGCCAACATTCTATTTCGCTCCGCCACGGGTATTTGAAAATCTGTTAACCAGCGTGATGCTGCGAATGGAAGACGCCAGTGCATTCAAACAACGCATGTTTCACTATTTCCTGAAAGTCTCGGAGCGCTGCGGTGAGGATATCCTCAATGGTAAACCCGTGGGACTGGTTGACCGTATTTTATATGGGATTGGTTCGATTTTGGTTTACGGGCCAATTCGAAATGTTCTGGGATTTTCACGCGTGCGTATAGCCTATACTGCCGGCGAAGCCATAGGCCCTGATTTGTTTTCATTTTTCCGCTCGCTGGGAATAAATCTGAAACAATTATACGGACAGACCGAGGCATTTTTATACGTGACCTGTCAGGCTAACGGCCAGGTTCGAGCCGATGCGGTTGGTGCTGCTGCTCCCGATGTGGATATTCGAATTTCCGACAGCGGTGAAGTGCTGTTTCGTTCTCCGGGCATGTTTTTTTCCTATTTTAAGGATGAAGAAAAAACAAAAGAGACGATAACTTCCGATGGTTATATCAAGACCGGCGATGCGGGTTTTGTTGATGTTGATGGTCAACTCAAAATTATCGACCGGGCCAAGGATGTCGGTAAGCTGATAAACGGCGCAATGTTTGCGCCAAAATATATTGAGAACAAGCTCAAGTTTTTCCCTAATATCAAAGAGGTGGTGGCCTTTGGTGATGGCCGTGAATGCTGTGGTATTTTTCTCAATATCGATCTTGCCGCAGTTGGCAACTGGGCTGAGCGCAACAATATTTCCTACGCAAGTTATCAGGAGTTAGCCTCCCATCCGCAGGTCTATAAAATGATGGAAGAGCATGTGGAACAGGTGAATCGTGATTTGGCTGGTGAAAAAATGATGGCCGGATCACAGATTTCCCGCTTTCTGGTTCTTCACAAAGAACTGGACGCTGATGATGGTGAACTCACCCGAACACAAAAAGTGCGCCGCAATTTCATTGCCGAGCGTTATGAGCCGCTGATTGAAGCTTTATATGACGGCTCGACTGAAAAATTTGTCGAAACCGAAGTGATATTCGAAGATGGTCGCAAAGGCAACATCTCTGCTACCGTTCAGGTGCGTGATGTCAAAACATTTCCCGCTGCAGCAATGAAGGAGGCTGCTGAATGAGTGCACGAACTCTAGCTGATATTTCTGCCGGTGAAGAACTGCTCAGTGTTGATGATATTTCACTGTCATTTGGTGGCGTGAAAGCCATTCAGGATGTTTCATTCAATATAATGAAAGGTGAAATTCGCGCCATTATCGGCCCAAACGGAGCCGGTAAGACTTCCATGCTGAATGTCATCAACGGATTTTATCATCCCCAGGTGGGTACAATAACATTCCTTGGTAAAGAGCGCCGAAAAATGCGTCCATACATGGCCGCAAGCCAGGGCATTTCACGTACATTCCAGAATGTTGCTCTGTTTAACGGCATGTCTACACTGGATAATATCATGGCCGGCCGCACTCTGAAAATGAACAAGAATTTTTTCTGGCAGATGCTTCGTTATGGACCGGCAATGAACGAAGAAATCGAACATCGCCTTGTGGTTGAAGAAATCATTGATTTCCTCGAAATCGAACATATCCGCAAAACACCTGTCAGCCAATTACCCTACGGCTTGAAAAAACGCGTTGAGCTGGGTCGCGCCCTGGTGGCTGAACCCACCTTGTTGTTACTGGATGAACCGATGGCCGGAATGAACCTGGAAGAAAAAGAAGACATGAGCCGATTTATCATCGATGTGAACCAGCAGTTTGGCACAACCATTGCCCTGATTGAACACGACATGGGTGTTGTGATGGACCTGGCTGACCGGGTTGTCGTTCTTGACTACGGTAGAAAGATTTCCGATGGTGAACCTGCCCAGGTGCAGGCTGACCAAAACGTAATCGATGCCTATCTGGGGGTAGCTCACTGATGGAATTGTTATACAATATCTTTATTGCACCCTTTGTTGAGATGGGTGCAACTCCCGATTTTCTCCTGCAGGTATTGTGGGAGGGTTTTGTTGCCGGAACGCTTTATGCGCTGATTGCCCTGGGTTTTGTGCTGATTTTCAAGGCATCGGGTGTTTTCAACTTTGCCCAGGGTATTATGGTGGTGTTTTCTGCCCTTACACTGGTGGGGTTTTACGCAGCAGGCCTGCCAGCTTATGTCTCTTTGTTTCTTGCTCTTGTGGTAATGGCGGTTCTGGCGTGGAGCGTTGAGCGCTTTGTTATGCGGCCATTGGTAAATCAGCCCGAACTCATCTTGTTCATGGCAACGATAGGCCTGTCCTATTTCCTCATCGGCCTTGGCGAATTCATTTTTGGCGGCGAACCAAAATCGATGATTACAGAAGAATTGGGCCTGCCCACCGGTTCCACGACCATCGATATATTTGGCGGCTTTGTCATATTGCAACACCTCGATATTGCAGCCGCGATAATTGCAGCAATCCTTGTAATCTGCCTGGCCTTGTTTTTCTCCAAAACCCGCATTGGCAGGGCACTTCGTGCCGTTGCTGATGATCACCAGGCAGCTTTGTCTGTAGGAATTTCACTAAATCAGATTTGGGCAATTGTCTGGTTTGCCGCAGGCATTGTGGCATTGGCAACCGGCATCATGTGGGGAGCACGTTCGGATGTCTCATTTGCCCTGCAGATTGTCGCGCTCAAAGCGCTGCCGGTGCTTATCCTGGGTGGTTTCACTTCCGTTCCCGGCGCTATCATTGGCGGTCTGATCATCGGCTTTGGTGAAAAACTGTTTGAAGTTTATTGGGGCGGCCTGCTCGGCGGTGGCGTTGAAGCCTGGTTCGCCTATGTCATCGCTCTTATCTTCCTGATGTTTCGACCTCAGGGCCTGTTCGGCGAAAAAATTATTGAGAGGGTGTAACAGACAATGTTTTACCGTGAAGCAGGGCAGTTCAAATCCACCTATAAGGCCGATCAGGCGATATTCCCCATATTGCAGGATCGAATGGCAATTGCGTTTTATTTGGCTGTTGCCTTCATTGCCGTGCCGATATTCGGCAGTGATTTTTTTATCACCTCAATTATGATACCTTTCCTGGTTTTTTCTCTGGCAGCCATCGGGTTGAATATACTGGTGGGTTATACCGGCCAGATATCGCTTGGAACCGGCGCGTTCATGGGGGTGGGAGCTTATTCCTGCTATAAGCTGGCCACCATATTTCCAGACATAAATATAATTATCCTGATTATTGCATCCGGGTTTTTTGCCGCTGCTGTGGGCGTATTATTCGGTTTGCCATCTCTACGCATAAAAGGATTTTATCTGGTAGTGACCACGCTCGCCGCACAATTTTTCCTTGAATGGGCCTTTATCCGTATTCCATGGCTCTACAACTACAACGATTCCGGTGCCATCGAAGTGCCGCAGCGCGAAACTTTCGGCATCATTGTCACCGGCGCATCCGCCACGCCCTCAGTGCGTTATCTGATTGTGCTGGCGATTGTTGTCGCGATGACCTGGGTTGCTTCCAACATTATCCATGGCCGCATCGGGCGCGCCTGGATGATGATCCGCGACATGGATATTGCAGCCGAACTGATGGGCGTGCGCCCGCTCTATGCTAAATTATCCGCCTTTGCAGTCTCATCGTTTTATTGCGGCGTGGCGGGAGCAATGATGGTGTTCTTCTGGCTGGGAGCAGCGGAAGTTGAGAGCTTCGATGTGAACCATTCATTCCTGATATTGTTCATGGTGGTAATCGGCGGGCTTGGTTCTCTCATCGGCTCATTCATGGGTGCCGCATTCATCTGGGTGTTGCCGGTAATCTTGCGCGCAGTACCAAACTTTATCGGCATAGACGTCAATGCCGCCACCGTTGAGCATCTGAATTTTATGATCATCGGCGCATTGATCATTTTCTTTCTCATCGTCGAACCTCATGGCCTGGCACGGTTATGGGCGCTGGCAAAACAAAAATTGCGTGTGTGGCCTTTTCCATACTAGGATACCCGCACCACAATCCTCTGCCAGCTAGATGGCGAGGTGAACCACAACCTCAAAGGCCGCGAAACCCGGTCCATGCGGTTAAATTGTTTCAGGTTTCAAATGGTGAAGCGGTCCGCACTAACGCAGTTCCGCAGAGTCTTGGGAGGAACTTAAATGTTCAAGAAAATCATATTCGGTGCCGCCGCACTCGCAATGTTGAGTGGCGTACAGGTAACCGCCCTTAAAGCGCAGGAAACGCTCTACGTTCCCTCACTTAGCTATCGTACCGGCCCGTTTGCCGGTGGTGGCATTCCAATTGCCAATGGTTTTGCCGACTACATGACCATGCTCAATGAGCGTGATGGCGGTATTGGCGGTTTGAAAGTCGTCGTTGAAGAATGCGAAACCGGCTACAACGCCCAAAAAGGCGTTGAGTGTTATGAAGCGACCAAAGGCAAAGGCGCGCTGGTCTATAACCCTTATTCAACCGGCATCACATTGCAGTTGATCCCCAAAGCACCGGTCGACAAAATTCCGGTTCTGTCCATGGGTTATGGCCTATCAGCGACAGCTGTTGGCGAAACCTTCCCCTGGACCTTCAACTATCCCGCAACCTACTGGAGCCAGATGTCTTCAATCCTGAAGTTCATCGACAGCCAGGACGGTGGCATCAAGGGCAAGAAGATTGGTTATATCTATCTTGTTTCCGGTTACGGCAAAGAGCCAATTCCTTTGTTGAATCAGCTTGCTGAATCCATGGGCTTCTCCGTTGTGGAATTCCCGGTTGCCGGCAAAGACATGCAAAACCAGGCATCTCAATGGCTGAACGTGCGCAAAGAAAAGCCTGACTGGATGATTATGTGGGGCTGGGGTGCAATGAACTCCACTGCAGTCAAAGAAGCAGCAAAAATCCGCTTTCCGTTGGATAAGTTCATCGGCAACTGGTGGGCTGGTGCCAATGCTGATCTTGACGCTGTAGGCATGGCCGGTAAAGGTTATCGTTCTGCCAATATGGCTGCTGCGGGAACAGACTTCCCCGCCTTGCAGGATGTTATCAAGCTTGTTGTTGATGCAGGTAAAAGCAAAATCGACGACAAAGAAAAAGTTGGCGATGTTCTCTACAATCGCGGCCTGTTCAATGCCGTTGTTGTAGCAGAGGCTATACGCAAAGCGCAGGAGATATCAGGCAAAGCTGCGATCACCGGCTCTGATATGCGTGATGGTTTGGAGCAGCTTGATTTATCAGCAGCCCGGTTGGAAGAAATCGGCCTGGCCGGTTTTACCGCACCAATCAAAGGTTCTTGTCTGGACCATGCTGGTGGTGGTTCAATCTTCCTGCAACAATGGGATGGCGAAAACTGGGTAAAAACCTCAGATTTGATTGCACCCGATACAGCTCTGGTTCGCCCGCTTCTTGAAGCAGCGGCAGCAAAATATATTGCTGACAAACCAGAATGGCAGGTCAAGCCCTGTTCATAAGCTGAACCAATAAAATTAACCGGCCCTGCAATCTGCGGGGCCGGTTGCCCATTCAACAACTATCCCGGAAACACATTATGAGTGCCGCTGAAAATACCAACCCACAAGCTGCCCCGGACATCCTGCAGGTCAATAATATTGAAGTGATCTACAGCCACGTTATTCTTGTTTTAAAAGGCGTATCACTCACTGTACCTGAAGGCGGTATTGTCGCTATCCTTGGCGCAAATGGTGCTGGCAAAACTACTACGCTTCGTGCGATTTCAAATTTACTGCAAGGCGAACGCGGCGATGTTACCAAAGGCAATATCCTGTTTGAAGGTAATGAAATTCAAAACCTGACGCCCAACGAACTGGTGCGCCGCGGCTGCATTCAGGTGATGGAAGGTCGTCACGTATTTGAGCATCTGTCGATTGAGGAAAACCTTCTTACCGGTGCCTATACCAGAAAGGACGGTGGCGCAGCCATCAAGCGCGATCTGGAATTGGTATATAACTATTTCCCACGTTTGCGCGAACGAAGAAAAGCCCTGGCCGGTTATACTTCCGGCGGCGAACAACAGATGTGTGCCGTTGGCCGCGCATTGATGTCTCGACCAAAAATGATTTTACTCGACGAACCTTCCATGGGCCTTGCCCCGCAACTGGTTGATGAAATTTTTGAAATCGTCAACGCCCTGAACAAAAAAGAGGGCGTCACATTTCTCCTCGCTGAACAAAATACCAATGTCGCGCTGAGGTATGCCACTTATGGTTATATTCTGGAATCTGGCCGCGTGGTAATGGATGGTGAAGCAAAAGAACTGCGCGAGAACGAAGACGTCAAAGAGTTCTATCTGGGTGTCGGCGGCGAGGGTCGTAAATCTTTCCGCGATGTAAAACACTATAAACGGCGCAAGCGCTGGCTGGCCTGATGAAGAAAGTACGGTCGCATGAACCGTTTTCGCTATTCGCGCAGAAAATTCTGGAATGCATTCATCGTTGCACTTGCGCTGACCGCCATGGTCACCGGTCTCACATGGATGATTCTAACCCGTATCGGAAATCCCAGGGCATTTGAATTTACTGCTGCTGCCGGTCTTATTTTTCTTGCGTTTTTCTCGGCAAGAATGGCACTGCTTTATTTTCGCGATGAAGTCGTATTGGCTATTTTGCCAACAGGCATTGATGACGCGCGCTGGGGTGTTGGCGTAGTGCAGTGGGAGCGCATTAAAGAAATAACCCTGCACCAACGCGAAAGTGAATTTGAATTAATCATCCACCTATGGCCAGTGAATGGAGTTTCTGAGCGTCTTCCCATTGACCTTGATACCCTGGAAAGCGATGTTGATATAATCGTACATGCAATTGAGGGATATCTTGGTGTGCGAAGTGAGTATTAATGGACATTGTCCTGAAACAAAGGGTCCTGAAACAAAGGAATTTTCATGAGTGAGCACTTTGATGAACTGGAAATCCGCAGCGTTGAAGAACGTGAAAATGATTTGTTTTCCCGCCTGCCGGATTTTCTGGCTGTAGCAAAATCCTCCGTTCCCGGTTGGACATCACGTCTGGCTGAGATTGATTGCACCGCCATCACTTCACGCGATTTATTGGCGCAAATTCCTGTTCTTCGTAAATGTGAACTGATGGCCGCTCAGCAAAGTTCGCCACCATTTGGTGGTTTTGCAAACCCGGACATGTTGGAAGGGATACGAATATTTATGTCTCCAGGTCCCGTCTGGGAACCCCAGCCGCCCGGCATAGACCCCTGGCTGGCCGCACGTTCGTTTTTTGCCGCTGGCATCCGAAAGGGCGATCTGGTTCACAATGCACTTTCCTACCACATGACACCCGGTGGTTTTATTCTCGATGAAGGTGCACGAGCGCTTGGTGCAAATGTTTTCCCCGGTGGAATTGGTAATACGCAAATGCAGGTGGAAGCTGCCGCATTTATTAAACCTGACGCTTATGCAGGCACCCCCGACTATCTCAAAACCATCCTCGATAAAGCGGATGAGATGGGCAGGGACCTGTCTTCGATCAAACGCGGTGTTGTCTCAGGTGGTGCACTGTTTCCTTCAATGCGTGAAGAATATTCCGGGCGCGGAGTAAATGTCATACAAGCCTACGCGACCGCAGATTTTGGTGTTATCGCCTATGAATCCACCCTTGAAGATGCTGCGTTACCGGGCATGGTTTGCAACGAAAACCTGATTGTTGAAATTGTGCGCCCCGGCACCAATGACCCGGTGCCCGCCGGTGAGGTTGGTGAACTGGTAGTTACAAATTTTAATCCGGCCTATCCGCTTGTACGGTTTGGTACTGGCGATTTATCTGCAATTCTGGACGAGCCTTCACCCTGCGGACGCACCAACATGCGCATCAAAGGCTGGATGGGCCGCGCCGACCAGCGTACCAAAATCAAGGGCATGTTTGTTGATCCCAAACAAATTGATGAAGTTGTAAAATCCTGCGTTGATGTGAGTAGTGCGCGCCTGGTAGTAAGCAGAAATGAAGATGCCGATATTATGACTTTGCAGGTCATAGCTGTTGCGGGTAATATTGATCTGGAAGCGGTTGCCCGAAAACTGTCAGATATTTGCAGTTTAAAAGGCGAAGTTGAACAGGTTTATACCCTGCCCAATGACGGCAAAATTATCGATGATCAACGCGATTATACCAAATAGGTGCTGCGATGGCTGAACCGTCAAAATTTACCCCTGAACTCAATACCGCAGAACTAACCGACTTTGTAAAAGAGGTTTTTCCACAGGCAAAATCGCTCCAATGGAGTATCAGGAAAATATCTAACGGCTCTATCACCGTAGTAATGAATATTGACGAGAAACACCTGCGCCCGGGCGGCACTATATCGGGGCCTACAATGTTTGCCCTGGCCGATGTTTCCGCCTATCTGGTGATTCTTGCCCATATCGGCAAAGTGGCTCTGGCTGTTACCACCAGCCTGAACATTAATTTCCTGGCAAAACCGCCCCTTGCCAATCTGGTAGCGGAATGTCGCCTTATAAAACTTGGAAAACGCCTGGCCGTTTGCGAAGTTCACATTAATAGCGTTGAAAATAACCAACTGGTTGCTCAGGCAACAGCAACTTACTCTATACCCCCAAGAAACTGATCTGGATCAATTAAAAAAAACTGCTAATAACCTCTTGCTAATAAAAACAACCTAAAGTAGTAACAATTCATTAATACGCAACCTGTAACTGTTTGTGTAAGGGCGGATGCAACACGGCGTGATTTTGCAGAATCACATCAATTGAGGCATCTATGGTTAGTAAAATTAGTAACAGGGCCGGCGCGGCTTCTCGCGACGAAGACTACAAAAACATAACTGGAAAACTCCAGTTCGGCAGTTCAGCGCTATGCAGACTGGGAACGCCCTCAGGCCTGGGCACGATACGTGCACTGGAGCCCAGAATATTGCTGGACGCTGCTGCATTGGCAACCGGTGCTGAGGCTGTCGATAACCAGGCCGCAATTGATGCGCAGAACTGGCAGCAATCTCAAATCGATAGTGAAGGTGCCACGAACGGCGCAGCACCCGTTGCGCCGGTTTCAACTGAAACAGAACTACTCGCCGGTGGGATTGATCCCTCTACTAACGGCTTGCAGGAAATAGCCTTTGTTGATGCCTCGGTTGAAGACATGCAGGCCATTCTTGATAGTCTGGGTCCCAATGTTGAAGTTGTAATAATCGATGCAAACACTAATGGTGTTGAGCAAATCGCAAGTGTATTGGCAGACCGCCAAAATATCGATGCCATACACATTATTTCGCACGGGCGTTCAGGCACGCTTGATCTTGGTACAACCAAACTTACTGAAATTTCCATGGCCGACAAATATGCCGATGAAATGGCGGTGATCAAAGATTCGCTTAGCGAAGATGCCGATATCCTGATCTATGGCTGTGATTTTGCCGCCGGTACTCGCGGCGTCAATGCCGTTGATGCTCTGGCTGAGGCCACCGGAGCCGATGTGGCTGCTTCCAATGATCTGACTGGTGCTGCCGATTTGGGCGGTGACTGGGACCTTGAAGTGCAGAGCGGTTCCATTGAAACAACTGCAATTGCAGCGACAGCTTTCTCTGGAATTCTCGCCGATGGGGACACTGACGGTGATGGAATCCATGACGCAGATGACCTTGACGATGACAATGACGGTATTTTGGATGCGGACGAGAGCGATGGTTTTGTTTTTACCAATGAATTTGGGGGCACATTTGGCACCCTGCCGACGGCGGCACACCGTGAT
>JAKISV010000173.1 GCA_021648425.1 Rhizobiaceae bacterium | reverse complement strand
TCAGTACCTGGTGTGATCGGCTATGTGCTGGCTGGATTGTGGGCAGGTGATGTTAGCGGCACGATGCCTGAATTTTCACTGGGTTTTGTCAATTTACTGACTGTAGCGCTGGTTATACCGATTACATCGCTGGTGGCACCCATTGGAGTGCGTACAGCCCATGCATTGTCAAAACGAAAGCTTGAGGTGGCTTTTGGCGTGTTTATGTTTGTGGTGGCTGGGCGGTTTTTTTATTCACTGGCAGGGTGATTACTGCGTCAATATCATGCGGTCACCACGAATTTCAAAACTGCGCAGGCGGTTGATGAAATTCATGCCAAGCAGGCTACCTTCCAAATCGCCTTTGCGCGATATCATTACAGTGACATTATCAAGGGCAATAGGACCGATAGAAAGCCTGTCAACGTTCTGGCGGGCGCTGGTGGTCATGCCATTGGCGGTTGAGACGGGGATATTATAGCGCAACTGGGTGACATCGATACCGGCGCGGGCTGCATCTTCATTGCTGAGCACAATATCGGTGGCACCCGTATCAACCAGAAAAGTCACGCTTTCACCCTGGACGGTGCCACGGGCATTAAAATGGCCGTTGGCATTGCGAATAAGGGTAATTTGATTTCGTCCGCTGGCGTCAACCGCCGAGATTGGACTGCCGGGGATTAGGCCTGCGGTTATTCGCGATGCCATATCCTGGAGTTCGTAGCGGTAGCTGTAAGCGGCCATGACAATCAGGAATATGCCGATCCAGGCCACTAGTTGCTTGAGCGAGTGGCCAAGGCCTTCTGGACGTGCCAGAACGGCAGAGCCAATCAAGGTTGCCCAGATGCCCATATAAATAACATAGGCAAAACGATCGCCGCCGATTGAGGGCAGGGTGCCTGAAGATTGACGCAGGATAAATATTATCGCCACCAGACCAACAAGGCCAATTGCTACAATTGTCAGACGCCTGCTCATGATAATCGTTGTCCGGCATTGGCGCTGGCGCGTAATCTCACCAGTTTTTTTCTGCGGGTTTCGCGTTTGGGTTTGCGCTCAATTGTCTCAAGGCGGGTTTCAAGTTCTGCCATAATGTGAAGACGAGCCGGTTCGCTCAAATTCGCCCAGACACCGATTTCCGCACTGGTTCGCCCGCAACCAAAACAATAGCCGGATTTGTCATCGATTGAACAAACGAGGATGCAGGGGGAAGAAATACTTGTCATGGTCGTGTGAATTGCGGCCCGATATAAAATGCGGCGATGATTGCTGACCCTTTATATAACAATAATCGGATCAGGTTCAATCAGGAAGACATCCGGCGTTTTGCCAGGGCCTTGCGACGGTAGTCTTTGTTGCGTGTTTCATCAACGGGAGGCATGATTTCCAGAACGCGGTGACGAGGAAAGGTAGCGGTCACTTTTGTCCCTTCGCGCAGTTTAGATTTCAATTCAAAACGACCTTCATGCATATGCATCAGCGCCTGGACTATTGGCAATCCAAGTCCGCTTCCTTGTTCCGCACTTTTGATAGCGATAGAACCCTGGCCGAAGGAGGAAAGCACGATTGGGATTTCTTCTTCCGGGATGCCCGGGCCGTTGTCTGATATGGAAAGGTATTGACCGCCCGACCTTGTCCAGCCGACCTTGATTTCAACACGCCCGTCCTTTGGTGTGAACTTTACCGCATTGGCCAACAGGTTGAGGGTAATCTGGCGCACGGCGCGCTCATCGGCCCAGATTTGCGGCAGGTCAGGCTCGGTATTGACTTTAATAGTGATGCCTTTGTTTTTTGCTTTTAACAAGGTCATATTGCGTGCTTCATCAACCACATGAGACAGCAGCATTGCTGACTCGTTTAATTCCTGGCGACCCGCTTCAATGCGTGAAAGATCCAGAATTTCATTGATAACCTTAAGCAGATGATCACCCGATGAATGGATATCGCCGGCGTAGTTTTTATAGGTGTTGTTTTGCATGGGACCCAACGCCTCATTTTTCATTATCTCTGAAAACCCCAGTATGGCATTAAGCGGGGTGCGCAGTTCGTGGCTCATGGTGGCGAGAAAACGGGATTTGGCGAGATTTGCCTCTTCAGCACGCCGACGGGCCTCTTCGGAAATCGCCTGAACGGTTTCAAGTTCTGCCATCAATGTTTCGTTTCTGCCTTTGTGCTCCATAATTGTCAGCACAGCCTGTTTGAATCTGTCGGCCAGCGTGATGACAAAAAACAAAGCCCCCAGCAACAATGTGCCCATCATCATCATTGCGGGTTCCTGGGTGATAAGCAGTCGCGTTGCAAGGATAAGGGTTGGCAGGCCGCAGATTAACAAGATGCTTTGGCGCAAGCCGTAAGTGAGCATGGCTGTTGCCGCCTGAATAACCAGAATTGTGGTGAACTGTACGATGGTGAATATTCCGCCCAGATCGGAGCTGATACCAAACAGGACATAAATGCTCCAGTTCATTGTGAGCAGTAACTGGGAAAGGAGAAATATTCGCTGCCAGTTGGTAACAGTCTCACCTATAGCATTTTCCCTGAGAAAACGTTTGCTCAGGAATGTCAGTAGAAGATAGGAAATCGCGGTGGCGCTAAACCACATAATGGCCGGATAAACGCCTATCCATAAGGTTCCAACGGTGGCGATAACCAAGGATAGCAGTGGCATTACAAATGAGGCTTTGACATGGTTTTTGGCAAAAATTTCTGTCAACTCAACTTCATAAATCTCCAGTTTTCCCGGTTTTGAATTGATATCCTCACGCAGTTTACGCACTGTACTGTCAGTGGCAGAGTAGGATTTTGTCAAATCAACTACTGTTTTATCCGTGATGTTTGAAACCTGTACATTCATAAATCGGGCGTTCAACTGTGAAAGGTGTTGGTGGTGAAATGCATTGCTGTCTTGGAAATTAGGGAAAAATGGTAAATATCCATTTACAGAACTGTTTAAATTTGATTCTTTTTCGAAAAATTGTGAAATTCAATTTTCACTGCGAGTGGGAGCGGTTATTTGCGAAAAATTGCTGATATTTTTTCAACGCTGGTGATTTTCGGGGCAATTGCTGTGTTGATTACATGGATGAGTCTTGATCTTGAAACCAGGTTTTCGGGCAAGGTTTATGTGGCAGATGGTGATACGGTAATATTCGGCAAGGAAAAAATTCGCCTTGAAGGCATTGATGCACCTGAGTTTGATCAGGTGTGCAGGGCCAATGGTGCAGATTATAAATGCGGCGCCAAATCGCGAAATCACCTCAAATCCCTGGTAAAAACCGGAGCGTTTTACTGCAAGGCCTGGCAGCGTGATAAATATGAACGTTTGCTTGGTCAGTGTTTTGTTGAGGAAACAGATATTAATGCACGTATGGTGCGTGATGGCTGGGCTGTTTCGTTTGGTGACTATTATGGTGAAGAGGCGCAGGCAAAAAGCAAAAGAACGGGACTTTGGGCCGGGGAATTTGAACGCCCCAGAGAATGGCGGCGAATTCGCCGCGGTTCAGTTGAACAAACCGGCAATTCAGGTGAAAATGCCTGGTGGAAGATCTGGTGAAATGAAAATGGAGCATTTGACATGAAACTGTATAGCGGCGGTGCTGCGCCAAACCCGCAACGGGTGACAATTTTCCTGGCAGAAAAGGGAATTGAGGTGGATACGAAGCAGTTTGACATCATGAAACTGGAACACAAGGATGGGGAATTAGGCAAAATAAATGCGCGGCAAAGGTTGCCTGTTCTGGTTTTGGATGACGGTACGGTTATTACTGAAACCGTGGCGATTTGCAGGTATTTCGAAGAAATTCATCCAACACCGCCATTGATGGGGATTGATGCTGTCGACCGGGCGGTTGTCGAAATGTGGCAGCGTCGCATTGAGCTGGAATTTTTTATGCCGGTTGCCTACGCCTTTCGCCATTTGCACCGCGCGGCAGCCATGCTTGAACCGGTTCAGGTGCCCGAGTGGGGGGAATTATCGCAAGTACGCGCCAATGAAGCGATGGGGCATATTGATGAGGAATTATCAACCCGTGAATTTATTGCCGGTGAAAGGTTTAGCATCGCTGATATTACGGCAGTTTGCGCCTACAGGTTTTTAAGGCCTGCGCGTATGAAAGAACCTGAGAATTTGCCAAATCTGAAGCGGTGGTATGATCAGATGGTGGCGCGTGCGAGCATGCAGTGAAGGTTGGGGAGAAAATAGCCCTTAAAAGACTGCAAGAAGAAATTTCAGGCTGTCGTATCTGCTGTCAGAAAGATATCATTAAACCGCTTCCCCATGAGCCGCGGCCGGTATTAATCACTTCTGCCGCCGCGAAAATCTCCATCTGCGGACAGGCTCCAGGAACCTGTGTTCATGCCAGTGGCATACCATTCAGCGATCCCTCGGGCGTGCGGCTGCGTGAGTGGATGGGGATCAGTGAGGTTGAATTTTATAATCGCGATAAATTTGCCATTGTGCCGATGGGGTTTTGTTTTCCGGGGCTTGATACCAAAGGTGGTGATCTGCCGCCGCGCAGGGAATGCGCTGCGGCCTGGCGCCAAAGCGTAATGGATGCGATGCCGCAATTGCAATTGATACTGGCGATTGGAATTCATGCGCAAGCCTGGCATCTGGGTAAAACCCGCAAGAAAAACCTGACACAAACGGTGGCCGCCTGGCGTGAATATGTAGAGAATTCAGAAAAACCGATAATGTTGCCATTGCCGCACCCTTCCTGGCGCAACAATGCATGGCTTAAGAAAAACCCGTGGTTTGACAAAGAGTTATTGCCGCAACTGAAGAATATGATTCAATCGCTTTTATGAAGATGCACCAACCGTTTTGGCCCGTCATATGGATCAATACGGACATGAAGGGATCGGGTAACGTTGTAGGCTATTGCGCACTTTTTCAGGTTACTTTTGGCCTGCTGGAACTGTTGACAGCGAATGTCAGTCCCAGTTCAACAGATTTTCTACCGTATTTATCGCGTACTTTGTCGATGGCCTTTTCCACTCTGGCTCGTTTTTCACCTTCAATATCCACCAGATCATGGGGATCGGCAAATTCATCGGCGCACAAGTTGGAGAGGCCAACGCCAATCAGGCGGAATTTACTGCCGTCCAGTTCCTTCATCAACATGTTGCTGGCGGTTTTGTAGATTTTGTCAGCCAGTTGGGTGGGATCGGGCAGGGAGTGGTTTCGGGTGCGGCTTTTGAAATCAGCGGTTTTCAGTTTCAGGATGATGGTTTGGCCCGCGAGGTTCTTATTTCTTGTGCGCAGGGCAATTTTTTCGCAAAGGGCGCGCAATATCGGGGCTAACTGTTTGATAGTGGACTTATCGGTGTTGAAAGTGGTTTCACTGCTGATGCTTTTTATGCCGCCAACGCTTTGTACGCTGCGGCTGTCTTTGCCGCGCGAGAGTTTGGAAAGGCGCATGCCGATGGAACCATATCGGCGAATGAGTTCATTTTCTTCCATGTCCTGAATATCAGCAATCGACTTGATACCGTCACCGGCCAACATTTTCTGACTGACTTTTCCAATTCCCCAAATAATTGAAACAGGTTGTTTGCGCAGAAAAGAAACGGCTTCTTCACGACCAATGACGCAAAATCCCTGGGGTTTTTGCTGGTCGGAGGCGACTTTTGCCAGGAATTTACAATAGGATAATCCAACGGAAACACTGATGCCGACTTTGATTTTGATGCGTTCAACCAGGTCA
>JAKISV010000172.1 GCA_021648425.1 Rhizobiaceae bacterium | reverse complement strand
GCACGCAGATTATCAGTTATCAGCGCCAGTTCCCCCACCAGCCCGCCTTCACTGATGCTGGCCAGTATTCGTTCACCATCTCCCAGGCTAACGGTTAAATCAATCAGTCCGCTGACCACCACATAGCCGCCATCGGAAGGCGCATCCTGCAAAAACAGTTCTGCACCGGCAAACAGGTTTTTGGATTCAGCACCAAATGCCAACAGCCGAAGCTGATCTGCATTAATACCGTCGAAAAAACTCACCTGCGCCAATATATTGATGTCATCTTCAAGTGACATATGTGCCCCCGCAATCCAATGATTTATGGAACCAGCTTATAACCGCCACTTTCGGTAACAAGCAACCGTGCATTTGAGGGGTCACGCTCGACTTTCTGACGAAGGCGATAAATATGAGTTTCGAGCGTGTGTGTGGTAACGCCGGAATTATATCCCCATACCTGCTCAAGCAATTCATCGCGACCAATAATTTTCTGCTCGGCTCGATAAAGGTATTTCATGATAGCGGTTTCTTTTTCTGTCAATCGTACCTTGCCGCCATCGCCTTCAATCAGCAGTTTTTGTGCTGGTTTGAACGTATATTGCCCAATGGTAAAAACCGCATCTTCGCTTTGTTCGTGCGTTCGAAGTTGTGCCCGGATACGTGCCAGCAACACGGCAAAACGAAACGGCTTGGTCACGTAATCATTGGCGCCCGCTTCCAGGCCCAAAATAGTATCTGAATCCGTATCATGACCCGTAAGCATGATAATGGGTGCTTTCACACCATTTTTTCGGATAATTTTAACTGCCTCACGGCCATCCATATCCGGCAGCCCCACATCAACTATCAGTAAATCCACATGGCCCGAGCGCGCAGCCTGAATTCCTTTGGTGGCATTGGCTTCAGTGGAAATATCAAATTCTTCATACAGCGATAGCTGCTCCTGCAGCGCTTCGCGCAAATCATCATCATCATCAATCAGTAAAATATGTCTGGCAGTCATTATATACCTCTTTGGTTCCAGCAAGCGTTGCAATCATATTCTATCGAGCGATTGCCTGATATACATTTGTAAATGCTGCCTTTGCAATTGTCATCCATATCAGGAATAATGTCGATGTTCTTCTCTTTATAGGGTTTTTTTGGTTGATTATCAGATGTTATCTGCACCAACACGAGCATGTGAACAAAAAAGGGTTTTTGTGATTGCCCCTAATTGACCACTCAACCATTCATATACGTTGCACTGACAGTTCAAAAAGCAGGGGCATATTGCAGTTTGGCCACAGTTTTATGCCCTGCGTGCTTGGCAGTGGCGGCGTCAGGGCCCGTAAAAAGGAAGGAGATGGCGCAACACCTGTGGGCAGTTTCGAGATTTTATACGGATTTTACCGCGCTGATCGTATCAAATCCATATCATCTGCGATAAATCTGATGCCAATAAAAGAAAATTTCGGCTGGTGCGATGACCCTTTAAGCCCGCTATACAATCGGTTTGTTGAATTGCCATCTTCCTGGAACCACGAAAAAATGTGGCGAAAGGATAATCTCTACGATATTTGTCTGGTTTTAAACCACAACATACATCCGCAAATACGAAACGGCGGCAGCGCAATATTTTTCCATCTTTGCAGCCATGATAACACCCCTACCCAGGGCTGCATTGCGATCACACAATCTCGAATGACAAAAATTCTTGGCCGGTGCTCAGCCCGAACAAGGTTGATAATTTATCCCTGAATTTTGGTTCGCGTCCCAAATATTGCACTACCGATTCGCACATGGGTGGCACCAAATTCAATGGCGGTTTCATAATCAGCCGACATGCCCATCGACAAAAATTGGCAATCACACTGTTTTGCCAGTTTCTCCAGCAACGCAAAGTGCGGGCCGGGATTTTCATCAAAGGGCGGGATACACATCAGACCGGTTATTTCCAGCACGTATTTTTCACGGCATACCCCAACAAATTTGACCGCCTCATCAGGTAAAATTCCCGCTTTTTGCTTTTCGCCGCCGGTATTAACCTGCACAAACAACTGAAGTGTCTTGTTCTGTTTTACCATTTCGCGGCTGATTGCAGCGGCTATTTTTTCGCGATCTATCGTATGAATTACATCAAACAAACCCACCGCATCAGCGGTCTTGTTGCTCTGCAGAGGGCCTATCAGATGCAGTTCCACATTTGAATATTTCTGTTTTAGCTGCGGCCATTTGTTTTTGGCTTCCTGCACCCGGTTTTCTCCAAAAACCCTAGCACCCTCATCCAACACCGGCACAATATCGTTTTCTTCAAAAGTTTTTGAGACTGTAACCAGAGATATTGAAGATGGATTACGACCGACGTCAGCTGCTATGCTTTCAATTTTTTCTGATATTTCACTATAAGCAGAACGGGTCACTGATTTTGAAACTCCAATAAAGTCGCGCGATTTTCTCTCATAACCAGCTTGCCGGTTAATGTCGAGTGTTGACCAAAGCTGGGTTTTCTGTTGTTGCTCAAGAAAATAATAATCACAAGATATTCGCCATGACCACCGAACGCTATAACCCGCGCCTAACTGAGCAAAACTGGCAGAAAGCCTGGGATGATAAATCACTTTTTGTCACGCCATCTAGCCCGACGGACCAACGGCCCAAATTTTACGTTTTAGAGATGTTTCCCTACCCATCAGGGCGCATTCACATGGGGCACGTTCGAAATTACGCCATGGGCGATGTGCTTGCCAGATATAAACGCGCCTGCGGTTTTAATGTTTTGCATCCCATGGGCTGGGACGCATTTGGTATGCCCGCTGAAAACGCCGCAATACAGAATAATGCCCACCCCAAAGACTGGACATACAAAAATATCGCAACCATGCGTGAACAGCTTAAGTCCATGGGATTATCTCTGGACTGGAGCCGGGAATTTGCCACCTGCGATCCACAATATTACCGCCACCAGCAAAGCCTGTTTCTCGATTTTCTCGAACATGATCTGGTTTATCGCAAGAATGCCAAGGTCAATTGGGATCCCGTGGATCAAACGGTCCTGGCAAACGAACAGGTTATCGACGGGCGCGGTTGGCGCTCCGGTGCGCTGGTTGAGCAAAAAGAACTGACCCAGTGGTTTTTTAAGATATCAGATGCAGCCGAAGATCTATTGACTTCGCTCGATGATCTCGAGCGCTGGCCGCAAAAAGTGCGCACCATGCAGCGCAATTGGATTGGAAAATCTGTTGGTGCAAAGATCAGGTTTTCCCTGGCGCCCAATCAGCTCACTGACACTAAAACTCTCGAAGTTTTCACTACCAGGCCCGATACAATTTTTGGCGCCTCATTCATGGCAATCGCTTCTGATCATCCCCTGTCTAGCACATTGGAAAAAAACATTCCCGAGCTGGCAGAATTTAATAAACAATGCCGCCAAACCGGAACATCTGCAATCGCCATCGAGACCATCGATAAAAAAGGATATGACACCGGCCTAAAGGTTCGCCATCCCTTCATTGAGGACAAACTGCTGCCCGTATATGTGGCAAATTTCATCCTGATGGATTACGGCACCGGTGCGGTTTTTGGTTGCCCCGCCCATGACCAGCGCGATCTGGATTTTGCCCGGGCCTATAAACTGGAAGTTACCACCGTTGTTGCGCCACAAGATGGCGAAACAAAAATAGCCGATATCGCCTATGTAGGTGATGGCCATATGATCAATTCAGATTTTCTTGACGGGATGTCGAAAGATAAAGCTATTGAAACCGTAATTTCCCGTCTGGCAAAAACCCAACTGGATGGCGCTCCCCAGGCAGTAAAGGAAACCAACTACAAATTACGCGACTGGGGCCTTTCACGCCAGCGCTATTGGGGTTGCCCGATACCCGTTGTCCATTGCGACAGTTGCGGAATAGTACCTGAAGCCAAGGAAAGCCTGCCTATTGAATTGCCCTATGACGTGGATTTAGACGCTCCGGGAAGTCCCCTGGCTCGCCACCCCACCTGGAAAAACACCGATTGTCCCCAATGTGGTAAACCAGCCACTCGCGAAACCGACACTATGGATACTTTTGTTGATTCATCCTGGTATTTCACCCGTTTTGCCTCACCCCATTATGAGCAGCCTGTTGATCGCCAACAGGTGGATTACTGGCTCCCGGTGGATCAGTATATCGGTGGCATAGAACACGCTATTTTACATCTGCTTTATTCACGATACTTTACCAGGGCCATGAAAATTACTGGCCATGTGGGAATTAAAGAACCCTTCAACGGCCTGTTCACCCAGGGCATGGTAACCCACGAGACATACCGGGCAAAAGATGGCTCCTGGCTGCAACCCTCCCAGTTACGTATCGAGGAAATCAACGAAAAACGCCACGCATATAATTTGGAAACCGGTGAAGAAGTAACAATCGGCCCAATAGAAAAAATGTCGAAATCAAAACGCAATATTGTCGATCCCGACGAAATTATCGCCAATTATGGAGCTGATACCGCCCGTTGGTTTATGCTGTCAGATTCTCCACCTGAGCGTGATGTTATCTGGACCGAGGCGGGTGTTGAGGGTGCCTGGCGTTTTGTCCAGCGTATCTGGAGAGTAGTGAACAAAGTATCTGAATTTGAAAGTTCATCAAAGTCAAATTCTATCCAGTTAACCCGCAGCGCACATCAGGCCCTTGATAATGTCGGAAAAATGATATCCTCACTGCGCTTTAACAATGCAGTGGCTCAAATATACACACTGCTGAACGACATTGAAAAATCAGCAAATAGTGCAAAACCTCAAGATTATTCTGCCATTATAGATGCAACCAACATTATCATTCAGCTGTTTGCCCCAATGATGCCACATCTTGCTGAAGAATGCTGGTCAAGAATGGGTAATGATGGATTAGTGTCCCAGGCACCCTGGCCTCAGGCTGATTCCGCTCTATTGGTGGTAACTACTATCACCATGCCAATACAGATTAACGGCAAACGCCGCGCGCAATTGGAGATTAATCCTGATATGCCAGAGGATGAAATTATTTCTGCCGTTATGCAATTGGATGTGTTAAAGAAGGCGCTGGATGGCCAGGAGCCAAAAAGGATAATTGTTGTCCCAAAAAGGATCGTAAACATTGTTATCTGAATTATATTTATCTGCTGTTCGAAAAACCAGACTGCTGCCTGGTTTGCTGGCTTTAACACTATTATCCGCCTGCACTTTTCAACCGCTTTACGCGCCCTCTGCAAATTACGCAGCAAGCGGCGCATTAGCTGAACTTTCCCAGGTAAGTGTGCGCGAAGTTGACAGCCGGGTTGGCCAGCAGGTTAGAAATCATCTGTTGTTTTTAATTAATGGCGGTAATGAAAGTCCAAACCCACGCTACGAAGCACGCCTTCAGATATCTTCATTCTCCCGCAACACTGCGGCGCAAGCCAGTTTGCGAGACACCACAGCTGGCTATACGACCGTCACCACCAGCTATAGTCTGATTGATACAAGCACCGGCAAAAGAATTGCCGGCGGCACCAGAAAGGCCGTAGCTTCATTTGATCGAACAAGTCAGGTATTCGCTAATCAACGCGCTGTTCGTGATGCTGAAAACCGCGCTGGTAAAGCCGTTGCCGAACAAATTCGCCTCGCCATAGCTTCAGATTTGCGCCAGCTGCGATAGCCCTCATGGCTCAGAAAAAAGCTTCCCAGGTAGATGGTTTTATTGCAAAACCCGACAAAAATATCCACTTTGTTCTGCTATACGGTCCTGATCAGGGATTGGTTAGTGAACGGTCTGA
>JAKISV010000171.1 GCA_021648425.1 Rhizobiaceae bacterium | reverse complement strand
ATACCCATCGATGCAATCCGCTTCACCGGTATTGATCATTTCTGACTTCAGTTTATCAAGCCTGTCCACATCAACAAGCGCATCGGCAAACCCCGCGTGAATGGCATCTGCACCATCAAGCCGTGCGCCAGAGACCCCCATCAATTCACCCACATGGCCCGGTGCTTTGGCCAACAGCAATGAGCCACCTACATCAGGCACAAGGCCGATGGCACATTCGGGCATCGCCAGCATGGTACGCCCAGTGACAATACGGTGCGAACCGTGGGCGGAAACACCAACTCCTCCCCCCATGACAATGCCATCCATGAAAGCGACATAAGGTTTGGGGTAACTGGCAATCAGCGCATTGAGACGATATTCATCGCGCCAGAATATGCGCATGAACTGGTATTCACCCCTGATGCCGGTATCATAGAGTTTCTGGATATCGCCCCCGGCGCAAAATGCCTTTTCACCCGCCGCATCAATAATTACCAGGCTCACCTGCTCATCTTCACGCCATTGCAATAAGGCCGCTTCAATTTCCAGCACCATCTCATAGGTGAGCGCATTGAGGCTGTCGGGGCGATTAAGCGTAATTCTTCCAGCCTTGCCTTCGATACGTATATTAATGTCTTGCGGCATCAAGCCTCCGCCAATAATTGACGGGCGATAATTACCCGCATGATTTCATTGGTGCCTTCCAAAATCTGATGGACGCGCAAATCGCGGACAATCTTTTCAATGCCATAGTCGCTCAGGTATCCGTACCCCCCATGCAGTTGCAAAGCCTGATTGGCCACATCAAATGCCACCTCGGTAACAAAGCGCTTTGCCATTGCACAGAATTTGGTTTTGTCCGCCGCTTGCGTATCAACTTTCCATGCTGCCTGACGCAGGAATATACGTGCAGCCTGCAACTCAGTCTCCATATCAGCCAAACGAAACTGAAGCGCCTGAAAATCTGAAATCGGCCGCCCGAAGGCTTTACGCTCTTTCATATATTGGAGAGTTTTATCAAGGGCGCTTTGAGCGGCCCCCAAGGCGCTGGCGGCGATATTCAACCGTCCCCCGTCAAGGCCTGCCATGGCATAAGAAAAACCTTTGCCTTCTTCGCCAATCAAATGGTCAGCTGGCACTTTGCAATCATCATATTGCACCAGCGAAGTTGGTTGCGCCTTCCAGCCCATCTTTTTTTCATTGGCCCCAAAGGATAATCCTTCAGTAGGGTTTTCCACCAGAAATGCTGAAATTCCTTTTGGGCCATCAGCTCCGGTGCGCGCCATGGTAAGGTATAAGTCCGAGGTACTGCCACCGGAAATAAAAGTCTTGGCACCGTTCAGTTTCCAGCCATTGCCATCGCGCCGCGCTTTGGTGATCAAAGAGGCAGCATCAGAACCAGTCCCTGGTTCAGTCAGCGCATAGGAGCAAACCAGTTCCATCGTGGTGAGTTTTGGTAGCCATTTTTGCCGTTGTTCTTCACTGCCGAATGAATCAATCATCCACGAACACATATTATGGATGGAAATAAACGAACCAATTGAAGGACAGCCATAGGCGAGCGCTTCAAATATCAGCGTTGCATCAAGGCGTGAAAGCGCCGAACCGCCAACATCTTCTTTGACATAAATTCCCGCCATGCCAAGCCCGGCTGCCTGCTTTATGACATCAATCGGAAAATGCCCTTTTTCATCCCATTCGATTGCATGGGGCGCGATGTTTTTATCTGAGAAGGCACGGGCCATCTCGTAGACCGCGCGTTGTTCTTCATTCAGTGCAAAATCCATATGCTTAACCCATCGTCGGAATAGAGAAGTCTGCCCCTTCTTTTACACCCGATGGCCAGCGCGAGGTAACGGTTTTTGTTTTGGTATAAAACCTTACTGAATCAGGCCCATGCTGATTGAGATCACCAAAGCCCGAACGTTTCCAGCCGCCAAACGTGTGGTAGGCGAGTGGCACCGGGATTGGCACATTGATGCCCACCATACCCACCTGTACCCGGGAAGCGAAATCACGTGCAGCATCACCGTCACGGGTATAGATAGCTACGCCATTACCGTATTCATGGGACGAGGGCATATCGATAGCGTCTTCATAATCTTTGGCGCGCGCAATACACAGCACCGGGCCAAAGATTTCTTCCTTGTAAATAGTCATCTCGCGGGTGACATTATCAAACAGACAGCCGCCCATGTAGAAACCTTTTTCATAGCCCTGCATTTTAAAATCGCGACCATCAACCAGCAGGCTGGCACCTTCCTTAATGCCTGTTTCCACATAACCCTTGACGCGCTCCAGTGCTTCACCGGTCACCAGCGGTCCATAGTCGGCATCTGGATCGGTTGAAGGTCCGATTTTCAGGCTTTCAACACGCGGCACCAGTTTTTCAATCAGTTTTTCTGCGGTGGCCTCGCCCACAGGAACCGCCACTGAAATAGCCATGCAGCGCTCACCGGCAGAACCGTAACCCGCGCCAATCAATGCATCCACAGCCTGATCCATATCCGCATCGGGCATGATAATCATGTGGTTTTTAGCACCGCCAAAACACTGCACACGTTTGCCGTTGGCTGTACCGCGTGAATAGATATATTCAGCAATTGGCGTTGAGCCGACAAAACCGATGGCTTTGATTTCCTCATGGTCAAGAATGGCATCAACAGCCTCTTTATCACCATTGACGACGCTGAAAATACCATCAGGCAGCCCCGCTTCTTTGAACAGCTCAGCAAAACGCATAGGGACGCCCGGGTCGCGCTCGGAGGGTTTGAGAATGAACGCATTACCACAGGCAATCGCCGGTGCAGCTTTCCAAAGAGGAACCATCGCCGGGAAATTGAACGGAGTGACACCAGCCACCACACCCAGCGCCTGGCGCATCGAATACATGTCAATTCCCGGACCCGCATCATTGGTATATTCACCCTTCAGCAGGTGTGGAATACCAATGGCAAATTCCACCACTTCCAGACCGCGCTGTATATCACCGCGAGCATCAGGAATAGTTTTGCCATGTTCAAGAGATAGAAGTTCAGCTAAATCCCCATAGTCACGGTGGACAAGCTCAATAAACTTCATCAGCACACGGGCGCGTTTTTGCGGATTGGTGGCAGCCCAGGCCGGTTGGGCGGCGGCGGCGGCATCGATGGCCTTATTAACTTCACTGGTGGAGGCTAAGGAAACCGTGCCCTGCACTTCGCCGGTCATGGGAAGAAGAATATCAGCCTCACGACCCGAGGTGCCGACAACATTCTCTCCGCCAATAAAATGTCCAACCTTACGCATGATTATTTCTCCCATTGTTTTCGAAATTATATAGCGCTAAAATTACACGCACAATACAGGATATTTCAGTTTTGTTGTGAAAATATGCACAATAGAATTCCAATTAGGGTTTGCCGTGAACTGGGACGATTACCGATATTTTCTTGCAGTGGCGCGCTCAGGGCGTTTGAGCGCAGCAGGACAGCAATTGCAGGTAGACCATGCCACAGTCGGGCGGCGGGTGAAAGCACTGGAAGAAAGCCTTGATACCAAGCTGTTTGACCGCTCGCCCCAGGGTTATGCCCTCACTGACGCCGGCGATCGCCTGGTTGAGGTGGCTCAAACCATGGAAAGCGGCGCTATTTCAGCCCAGGCACAACTGGGAGGCCAACACAAAACCATATCCGGCACCATTCGCATTGGCGCAACAGAGGGGATTGCCACATTGGTACTGGCAAAAACCGCAGGAGAACTGTGCCGCAAACACCCGGAACTGGAAATTCAAATTGTCACTCTCCCGCGCACATTTTCCCTATCCAAGCGTGAAGCTGACATTGCCATTGCTGTGTCACCGCCAACCTCCGGGCGCCTGAAATTTCGCAAAATTGCTGATTACAAATTACATCTTTACGGCACCAAAAAATATCTGGATAGCCACCCGCAAATCAAAAACATTGATGATTTAATCAAAGTTCGTGGCATCGGTTATGTTTCTGAACTGATTTATGACAAGGAACTTGACTATATTCCGCTGGTATCTCCCGACCTCAAGCCTCATCTCACAAGCACTTCCGTTCACGTTCAACTGGAAGCAACCTTAAGTGACGCCGGAGTATGCATTCTGCATGATTTCATGGCCGCGCCCTACAACCAGTTGCAAAAAGTCCTGCCGGATAAAATCTCTTTCACCCGCACATTCTGGTTCATCGTGCATGAAGATTATGCGAAGCTGGAACGGGTGCGGGTAGTGTCGCAAGCGATGATTGACGATATCAGACAAAAACTGGCCAGCGTTGGCGAATAATAAATTTCTACCGCTTTCGCTCAATGATAAACCGTGCTGCCAATTTCAGAATATCTGCGCGTTCGCCAAAATCACTCAAAGCGTCGCAGGCCTGGCCTACCAGTTCTTTCGCCATCTCACCCGCTTTTTCAATTCCAAGTGTGGATACCTGGGTGAGTTTTCCATGGGCCTCATCCTTGGCAGTACCTTTGCCCAGCTGTGAAGCTGAGGAAGTCACATCAAGAATATCATCGGCCAGTTGAAAAGCACGCCCGATGAGTTCACCATATTTTTCAAGCGCACTAATCTGCTTCAATGTCGCTCCGCCGCAAATACCACCGGCAATACAGGCAAATTTTATCAGCGCGCCGGTTTTCATAGTCTGCATACGTGCAATGTCATCAAGAGAAGGACTGGAGGTTTCGGGCTGTAAATCAAGCATCTGGCCACCGGCCATACCACCCATTCCCGCAGCTTTTGCCAGGTGGGCAATCAGGCTTATTCGCACCTCAGGATCAACGTTGGTTTTTTCATCACTCAGCAACTCAAAAGCAAATGTCAGCAATCCGTCACCAGCCAGAATTGCCGTGGCCTCATCAAACTCGCGGTGAACCGTTGGCTTGCCCCGGCGCAAATCATCATCATCCATGGCTGGCAGATCGTCGTGGATCAATGAGTAGCAATGTACACACTCCAGCGCGGTAGCCACCTGCAGCAAACTGTTTGTATCGCCATCAAATAGCGCACCCGTTTGCATTACCAGAAATGGCCGCAGTCGTTTGCCGCCAGCCAGCGCACCGTGACGCATGGCCTGAACAAGCCGTTGCGGTCGATAGACTTCACCCACCAGGGCCTGGTGCGATAAAGCCTGTTCCAGTTTTTTTTCTACAGCTTGTGCATCAAGCAGCAATTGATGATGAAAACGTTCCATAGGCTCCGGGTCTGTTGACAATTAAGGTTGTATTGTTTTTGACAAGGCTATCAATTTGTTCGATGACACTGCCATCACGCGCCGTCAAGTTGTCGGCAAAATATTAAGGGCTGAATTTGCCAAAGAAGAAACTCCCTATAACTAAGCGAGTGCGTCAGTTCCGGGTCGCGCTGAAAGCAAAAACAAAATATCGCATCAAGCGCACATTGCGTTTCGGTCTGATGTTGACTGCTGTGCTGGTAGCATTACCCGTCCTGCTGACATTTATTTATGCTTCACCCTATATCAACCCGGTTTCCACGTTAATGCTGGGGCGTTGGGTCAGCGCACAACCGGTCGAGGGAGATGGAATATCTTCGATCCCTAACGACCGTGCCAAGGCGATCATCTTGCGGCGACCGCGACCATAGAATCTGTACAACTTGTCCCGATCGACCCACCCCTCACGCTCGGGAAGCGTTGGCGTAAGGATCTTCGCGGACAGCGGTCGCAGCAACAGATCATAATGACCACTGTGGTGAGAGATCGTTTCCAGATCGCGCCGCTTCTGGCTCATCGGTCGTTGCCCGACGACTTCCCCACTAATGACGAATT
>JAKISV010000170.1 GCA_021648425.1 Rhizobiaceae bacterium | reverse complement strand
GTTTGGCGCTAAAGCGGTAGGACAGCCATGCAGAAACTACAATCGTCACCAGCGATATCGCAATCATGATTAATACCAGCATCAATGCATCACGGTCACCATCCGGGCTTTGCATCAGCGCATAAATGCCAAGCGACATCGTCTGGGTTTCACCCGGAATATTGGAGACAAAAGTAATCGTCGCACCAAAATCCCCCATCGCCTTGGCAAATCCCAATACCGCCCCGACAATAATACCGGGCAGCGCCAGCGGGAGCGCGATGGTACAAAATACAAAAAATGGTTTTGCCCCCAAAATACCCGCATCATCAATCAGGCTTTGTTCGATACTCTCAAACGCCAGCTTGATGGGACGTACAATCAATGGAAACGCCACAATCCCCGCCGCCAGCGCCGCGCCGGTCCAGCGAAATCCAAATTCTATTCCCAGTACAGAAGAGAAAAATTCCCCGCCAACTCCCTTGGGTCCAAACACTTTCAATAAGATAAATCCGGTCACCACCGGTGGCAGCACCAGCGGCATATAAACGATCGCATTGAGCAACCAGTGCCCGGTAAACCGCCAGCGCGCCAACGCATAACCGATGAAGACCGCCAATGGCGTTGCAATGAGAATTGCCATCGCGGCAACTTTCAGCGACAAAAAAATGATAGTTGCCAACTGCCCCTCAATCATCGCGGACAGCCGTAAATCCGAATTTCTGGAATATTGCGATGGCCTTTGATGACCCCAGAAACTTCAGGAATTCTTCTGCTTTAGTGTTGCGGCCAATCAGAGCTGCTGGATATACAATCGGCTGATGGCTGTCTTCGCTAAACATATAGGCGAGCTTAACCCGCGGCTCGATCACCAGATCAGATTGATAGACAATTGCGGTTTTCACATCACCACGTGCAGCCAGCGACAGTGAAATACGCACATTCTCCCCAAGCACCAGCCGACTTGAAACTTTTTCCCAAAGCCCAAGTTTCTGCAAAGCCTGACGCGCATATCTGCCTGCCGGTACAGAAGTCGGATTGGCAATGGCGATACGCCCCACGCTCAATAAATCGGCCACATTGCCCGAGGGCATTTTTTCTTCATCAACAGATAAAACAACAATCAGCCGGTTTTTAGCAATCACCTTTTGGGCGTCAGCTTCAATAATCTCTTTGTTCGCAAGCCATTCCATCCACTCCAAATCCGCAGAGATAAATACATCCGCCGGCGCACCAGCCTCAATCTGCCGCGCCAATGTACCCGAGCTTGCCAGCGATAACACCAGCGAACATTCGCATGTCTTTGCAAATTCAGCTCCCAGCATATCCAGCACATTTTTCATGCTGGCGGCAGCAAAAACCAACACACGGGGTTTAGATTGCCCGTTTGCTGCACCAGCCAGCGCAAGAAACAAAACAATCGCAATAAAACGAAACATCACTTATGCCCCAACTTTGCAGCTTCGCCAGCCAGTGCGCTAATTGCTTGCCAATCCTCCGCTTCAACCAGCGAAGCAGGTGCTACCCAGGAACCTCCAACGCAAAGCACGTTGGCAAGCTTGAGATAGTCCCCGGCATTATTCGCGTTTACCCCACCCGTCGGGCAGAACTTAAATTGCGGTAGCGGCGCACCAATTGATTTTAGATAATCAGGCCCGCCAGCGGGACCGGCAGGAAAAAACTTCAGATAGCTGTAACCCAACTCCCCCAGTTGCATCGCTTCACTGGCACTGGATATGCCCGGCAAAAGCGGCAACGGGCAATCGCGCGCCGCAGCCAGTAATTCAGGCGCAAACCCCGGCGACACCATGAACTTCGCCCCCGCGCCAACCACCGCATCGATCTGCGCACCCCTAAGCACTGTTCCAGCCCCCACAAGCGCACCTTCCACTTGCTCACCAATTGCCCCGATAGCATCAACCGCCGCCAGTGTTCGCAACGTCACCTCTATGCAGGGCAATCCGCCAGCCACCAGCGCGCGCGCAAGTTTCACCGCGCTGGCAACATCGTCAACACTCACCACGGGTATCACCGGAGCAACAGTCATGATTTTTTGAATTACATCATCTTTATCCATGCCATTCTTTTTACAGAACAGCGCGTTTTTATCAATGCAAATGAACCGGCATCTTTCGCATCAGCATTTCAAAGGTTTTTGGCCCCACAATGCCATCCGCTTTCAGTCTGCTTTGTTTTTGAAAATGTTTGACCGCGTGTTCGGTAGCCGGGCCAAAAGCCCCGTCGCGCGCCAGATGAAACCCTAACGTTCCCAACTGGTTTTGTAATTCCAGCACTGCATTGCCACGCGAACCCATGCGCAGCAGCACCATCGAATGGCGTTTGGCCTGTTTTTCATCCACCTCATTACCGTCTTCGCCCTGGTCGGCAAAAATGCGGTAGGCCCGCGCCATGCGGGTATCATATTTATTGCGCCGATAGCCCGGCCCGTTATAAGCCCGGGCAAAACCCGCCCAGTCGCGCGCTGCAAGTTTATCCACCAGCCCGGCCTTTTTTATAAACCGCGCCATCAGCCGCACCTGGCCCTCAAGCCCGCTTCGCACCTGCCCCACCAGCGCATCGATGCTGCCATAACCCAGCCAGCGCCAGTGCACCCCCATCACCTGCCCCACCCCCCAGGAAACCGATGCCAGTGCCGCTGGCCGGTCAATCCTGCTGGCCTTACCCAGCAAGGCCCAGCGCCCGGTTTGTGTAATCGGATTTCTAATGCGCCCGGCACGCGAATTAGCAAGCCCGGCAACCACCGCACGATTGCGCTTGGCGCGTGGCAACAACCGATAAAAATAATGCCCTTCAAAACGAATGAGCGGTTCATCACGCGTATCAACCCGGGCAAAATACCTGCCACCGCTTTCCACCTGCACCACGGCCATTAATGCGGCTGCCGATACATCTAATTCTGCGGCAATTTCGCGCAAACTGTCTTTCATTTCTTCACTAAACACACGATAACTCCTTGTTGTGAATTTCGTGCCAGTGTGCGCTATCAATTGGGTGTGGGGATTACTTTTTTCAGGCGTCGCTTTTTATCGCAATAATCAAGTCCATCACATTGGTGCCCGTGGGGCCTGTGGTGAATAGATTTCCGGTTTTTTCAAGAAAAACTCCCCCATCAGCATTCGCCAATGCATCGCTCGCACCTGATTGTGCGGCAAAACTATTACCATCACCAAATCCCCCTGCCGCACCCGTTGGCCCGTCACTGCCATCACTCCCCGCCACCAGAAACTCAACACCTGAAATTCCCGAAATTTCCCTCGCCAAAAGCAGACAAAGCTGTTGATTACGCCCGCCACGCCCGGGGTTTTCCGGTAAAACCACAGTTGGTTCACCACCAAATATATATATCCCCTCATCCCCCTCCTTCAGCCGTTTGCCAATATTCTCCGCCACCATCTCCACATCGCCATAAGCATTCTCGATATTCTCGCAAATCTCAAACCCCAACATCCGGGCTTTTTGTGCGCAGGCATTGCGCGCAATCGTATTGCTGGCAATAATTTCCACATTAGCTTCAACACGCCGCGAAACCTTGTCCACCATGCCAATACCCGAGCCGATGGTTTCGATACTGTCACCTTCCACATCGCTGATTGCCAGCACACTCAGTTTTTTACCCGCAAACCCTACTAGCAATTTTCCACCTTTTATCAGCGAAACCGATTTGCGCCGCTCATTAATAGCCGCAATATCCAGGCCTTGCGCCAGCATTTCATTGTTCATCGCCTGTAATTTTTCCAGGCTGAAATCATCCGCAAGTAATTCCGCCAGCGATGATGCTCCACCCGATACCAGCACCAGCAGATGGCTTTCCTCCCCCATCTCTTCAACAAATTTCTGCAGAGCAAGCCCCGCCGCCAGCGAATTTTCGTCAGGAACCGGATGCCCCGCCTCAATCACCTGCAATGTGCCGTCATTTTGATATTCTTCCAGCCGTTCTTGATTAGCCTTGTGGCGACATATTACATGACCATATTTGGTCACCAGCAATGTTTTTGTATCATGTCCGGCCAGCGCCAATGCCGCCTCCACCATCGGCGTTGCCGCTTTACCAACGCCAATAATCCCGTCCGGCTTTTGGCCCATCGCTTCGCTAACCGCCCGATGGCCCCCCACCCGTTCCACACCGGCGCGCCATATCAATTCAAGTGCATTTCGATAATTCAATCTTTTCTCCATAATTCAGTGATACTTGTAGCGTTATTGACTTTTAGTTCAAATCCGCTACCACATCCATGCACTAGGGTCAGGACCCTAATCAGGAGCGCACAAGTGATTTTTGAAATCGCCAGTTTCAGCATACAATTCAGCGCAGTTAATGCGCCGGGTGACTGTGTTCGTCCTGATTTGAAACCTGCTACATCAAAAACCAAGCCAACGCTCTAATCCTTCGCGCACGTTCCGGAAAAATGCCCTCCTGAACCTGCAAAGAAGGTCCAGGACACAGGACTTTTCGTTCACACACCAAGGACCAGGAAGATAAAATATCATGGGATTTAAAATCGCAATTATCGGCGCCACCGGCAACGTTGGCCAGGAAATGTTGAACATTCTGGATGAACGCGGATTTCCAGCCGACACCGTTGTCGCCCTGGCCTCTCGCCGTTCCCAGGGCAAAGAAATCTCCTTTGGTGATAAAACCCTGAAAGTCAAAACGCTGGACAATTACGATTTTTCCGACACAGACATCGCCCTGATGTCGGCTGGCGGCTCAATTTCAAAAGAATGGTCGCCCAAAATCGCTGCCCAGGGCTGTATCGTCATCGATAATTCCTCAGCCTGGCGTTATGACGCCGATGTGCCGCTGATTGTACCGGAAGTAAATCCCGATGCCATCGATGGCTTTCGCCGCAAAAATATTATAGCCAACCCCAATTGTTCCACCGCCCAACTGGTGGTCGCTTTAAAGCCTCTGCACGATGCAGCTACCATCAAACGCATTGTTGTTTCCACCTACCAGTCCGTATCTGGTGCCGGCAAAGAAGCGATGGATGAACTGTTCAATCAGACCCGCGCCGTATTTGTTGCAGACCCGATTGAAACCACCAAATTCACCAAGCGCATTGCTTTCAATGTCATTCCTCATATTGATGATTTTATGGAAGACGGCTCTACCAAAGAAGAGTGGAAAGTGATGGCGGAGACCAAAAAAATTCTGGACAAAAAAATCAAAGTAACCTGCACCGCTGTGCGCGTGCCGGTGTTTGTTTCCCATGCCGAAGCCGTCAATATCGAATTTGAAAAAGCAATGCCTGCCGATAAAGCCCGCGAAATTCTGCGCGAGGCGCCGGGCTGCCTTGTTGTCGATAAACACGAAGATGGTGGCTACGTCACCCCCTATGAAGCTGCCGGCGATGATGCCACTTATATCTCGCGTATCCGCGAAGATATCACCATCGAAAACGGCCTCAACATCTGGGTGGTGAGTGATAACCTGCGCAAGGGTGCGGCACTAAATACTATCCAGATTGCCGAACTGCTCATCGAACGCGGTCATCTGACCCAAAGCCGCGCTGCCTGAGATCGAAGTTGAAATCCTCCGGCGCCGGAATACTCATGACACCCCTCCAGAAAATCTTTGCCAATATCGAAAACCCAGACAGCCACAATTTCTGCTGGACATCATCCTTCGAAAAACTGGATGAATTGCTGGCAGGGTAAGGTAACAAGTCGCACCACCTTCGTCATTTTTGAGTTCGCACCTTCGTCATCTTTATGCCTTACCCCTTCCCTCGCGTTCACATCTTCCCGCGTCACCCCTGTGCTTGTCACAGGGGTCCATACCTGAAGGCCCAATGTTTAACCTCAGGGGTTTTTATGCGGACAGGGGGAACGGCATGGATTCCTGTGACAAGCACAGGAATGACGGTGAGGTTGAATTTTTTCTTAACCTGT
>JAKISV010000169.1 GCA_021648425.1 Rhizobiaceae bacterium | reverse complement strand
CTTCTCGCCTTCTAAAACATAATCCTCACCGTCATTCCTGTGCTTGTCACAGGAATCCATGCCGTTCCCCCATCCACACGATAATTCTCAGGGATGGACCCCTGTGACAAGCACAGGGGTGACGGCGGGAGTGTCGCTCTCCCTCATTATCCTCGCGCTCTCTACTTCGTCATCCTCGCACGCCCAATTCGTCATCGTCGGGCTTGACCCGACGATCCAGCGCAATATGTGGCGCAGCCTCCGTATCGATAAGGTGCCTTCGGCGCATATAACGCTGGATCCTCTGATCAAGTCAGAGGATGACGAAGGAGTTGGCCACAGGATGACGAAAGGTTGGGTCTATGGATGACGAAGGGGTGGGTTTGAGCATGACGAAGGAGGGTATTGATGCCTCTCTTAAACTGAAGATAATACGCAGTTACTGCGGTTCAGTACCGTTTTTTGCAAACACTTCACCAACCAGATAAAGAGTTCCGCTGAAAAGCAGCCGCTCAATTTTTGAATTGTTGCGGGCCTGGTGGATTGCTTCATCCAGATTATTGCAGGGCACGGTATCTAACCCGGCCTGCCTGGCAAAATTGGCCAGTTCGGGTGCCTCAAAACCATGTTTAGTGCCGGAAACGGGTATGGTAAATACGCGCGGTGTGAGGTTTTTGAAATGCGCAAAATAGGTTTGCGGGTTTTTGCTTTTCAGCATGGCGCATATCATTGTCAGATTTTTAGGGTGTGCAGCATTCAGGTGTTCAAGCTCGCGGGCGATAACTTCTCCCGCTCCCTCATTGTGACCGCCATCAATCCAGATTTCAGCGTCATCCTCAAAAAGGCCGGTTACCGTACCGGGACTTAAGCGTTCAAACCTGCCAGGCCAATAGATGTTGCCCATGGCATTTTCAAAATCCTGCTCGCTGATTTTTATATCTGCAAGACGGGTGGCAGCGATGGCTGTGGCGGAATTGGACAGTTGGTGGATGCCCAGAAGGCCTGGCATTGGTAAATCGAGCAGGCCATCATTATCCTGATAGATAAAGCGCCCCGCTTCCTGGTAATGATCAAAATCCTGCCCGGCAATCATCATCTGGCAGTTATTTGAATTGGCAATTTCTTCTAAAACCGCGCGCGCCTCATCTGTCTGGGGTCCGATTACAACGGGGTAACCGGGTTTGATAATTCCCGCTTTTTCAAAGGCGATCTCACCAACAGAATTACCAAGGTGTGCCTGGTGATCAAGGGAAATAGTGGTGATGATGGAAACCAGCGGTTTGTTGATAACATTGGATGCATCAAAACGGCCGCCCAGCCCAACTTCTACAATGGCATAGTCTGCCGGCTGTTCGCTAAACAGCACAAACATGGCGGCGGCGAGCAGCTCGAAAACCGTTATCTTCGCGCTATTGTTGGCATCAGCCACACGTTGCAGCACATCTGCCAGCATATCGTCGCTCACCAGGTGGCCGGTTTTGCGGGGGCTTTTTTTGTCGTGGCCGAGGCGATAGCGCTCGTGATAGTTCACTAGATGGGGCGAGGTGTGGGCATGGACTGATAAATTACCGGCTTCCAGAATTGCGCGCAGATTGGCAACCACCGAACCTTTGCCATTGGTGCCTGCCACGTGAAATACCGGTGGCAGTTTATTTTGAGGATTATCAAGCTTTTGAAGCAACTCACTGATACGGCCCAGGGATAAATCATAGCCCTTGGGATGGAATTGCGACAGGTGCTCAATCAGCGCGTCAGTTTTCATTTAGAGCACTTCCAATTTATTCTGGCGCATTTGATGGCCCAAATCAGTTCACTGGGTTAGGCGCAAAACGTAGCGCGATCTGGTTGATCGGGCAAGTTTTGCAACGCAGCCGATGGACTGATTTGGGTCACCGAAGGCCGATTTTTCGCGTTCACTGGACTTTGTTGGGCTTTCTTTGTGGTCAAGGAGACCAAGGCAGAAAGCCCGCCGCGCCAGTAAACGCGGAAAATCGGTCAAATGCACCAGAATAAACCGGAAGTACTCTGATCAGCTGGAAGGTGAGGCCTGTGGAGCCGTTTCTTTTTCAGATACCTCAGATTCAGCCATTTCTGCGCTGTCATCTAAAACTTCTGCCTCGTCTTCTTCAATCTCCTCAACCGGCGGCAGGGCCAGCACCAGGGGTGGTTTTTTTAACAGCAGGGAAACCAGACTGGAGATGGTTGATTTTAATTCATGGCGGGGAACAACCATGTCGACCATGCCATGTTCAAGCAGATATTCGGAGCGCTGAAATCCTTCGGGCAGTTTTTCGCGAATGGTTTGTTCAATCACCCGGGGACCGGCAAAGCCAATCAGGGCGCCGGGCTCTGCGATATGGATATCTCCCAGCATGGCGTATGAAGCGGTTACCCCGCCGGTGGTGGGATTGGTGAGGACTACAATATAAGGTACACCGGCATCTTTCAGCCCCTGGACCGCAACAGTGGTTCTTGGCAATTGCATCAGGGATAAAATACCTTCCTGCATGCGCGCGCCGCCCGATGCTGCAAACAGGATGAAGGGCAGTTTTTCTTTTGCTGCCAGTTGCATGGCGGTGATAATCGCATCACCGGCCGCCATACCAAGAGAACCGCCCATGAAGCTGAAATCCTGAACCAGAACTACCATTTCAGTGGTGTTTACCAGGCCGCGCCCGGCTAAAATTGCATCTTCCATGCCCGTTTTGGTTTTGGCATCGCGCAGGCGGTCGGTATATTTGCGCTGGTCGCGAAATTTCAGCGGGTCGGTCGCCACTGTGGGGAAATCAAGTATTTCGAATTCAGCATCGTCAAAGAACCGGGTCAGGCGTTCTTTGGCTGAGATGCGCATGTGATAGCCGGAATTGGGGATGACGCCCATATTGGCTTCCAGGTCTTTGTGAAAAACCATCTCGCCGGTTTCGGGGCATTTAATCCACAAGTTCTCCGGCATCTCTTTGCGCTGCCAGAAATTATTGAATTTTGGTCTTACAAAATTGGTAATCCAGTTCATAGTGCTGCTATCATTTCTGTTAAATTGTTGGCATCTTACCTAAGGTTAACTCTTAGCCCGTTTTAGGCCTGCAGACAAATCACTCACCAGTTTGGTGACAGCTGGCAGTGTAGAGGTAGTGGCTTTGCCATCTTTATCAAGGGAAGTTTCGATTGCGGATACAATGGCTGTACCAACTGCGACACCATCGCAGCATTTGCCAATTGCGCGCGCATGTTCAGCGTTTTTGACACCAAAACCCACTACTATCGGAATGTCAGTTTTTTCCTTGATCAGGGAAACTGCCGTTGCGACCTCGCGAAAATCGGGAGTTTCAGCGCCGGTAATGCCGTTAATTGAGACATAATAGACAAAGCCCGAAGTGTTGTTCAACACGGTGGGCAGGCGGTGTTCATCGGTTGTTGGCGTTGCCAGGCGGATAAAACTGATGCCTTGTTTCATCGCAGGGATGCATAATTCATCATCAGCCTCCGGTGGTAAATCAATGATTATCAATCCATCAACGCCGGAATTTTTCGCATCGGCAAGGAATTTTTCGTTGCCATAGATATAGATGGGATTGTAGTAACCCATCAAAATTACCGGTGTATCATCATCATCCCGTCGAAATTCACTCACCATTTCCAGTGTTTTTGCCAGGGTCTGCCCATCGGCGAGCGCTCGCTGGCCACCAAGCTGAATGGTCGGGCCATCGGCCAACGGGTCGGAAAAGGGCATGCCCATTTCGATGATATCGGCACCGGCACCGGGCAGGGCGTTCATTATTTTCTGGGAGGTTTCCATATCGGGATCTCCGGCAGTAACAAATGTCACCAGGGCCGGGCGGCCTTGTTGTTTGAGTGCGGAAAACCGGCGGTCTATTCTTGAACTACTCATGGCCTTTTTACAACTCCACACCAAGTGCCTTGCCGACGGTGAAAACATCCTTGTCACCGCGGCCGCACAGGTTCATTACAATTATCTGGTCCTTGCCCATTTTCGGGGCGCGTTTGATGATTTCTGCGAATGCGTGAGAGGGTTCCAGTGCCGGGATTATGCCTTCATAACGCGACAGCATCTGAAATGCTTCCAGTGCTTCATCATCCATTGCGGGGACATATTCAACGCGGTTTGTTTCTTTGAGCCAGGAATGTTCCGGGCCGATGCCTGGATAATCCAGTCCTGCTGAAATCGAATGGCCTTCTTTTATCTGCCCGTCTTCATCCTGCAACAAATAAGTGCGGTTGCCATGCAATACGCCGGGGGAACCGGCGGTGAGTGAGGCGCAGTGTTCTTCGCCATCAAGCCCCTTGCCGCCAGCTTCAACGCCGACCATGGCTATTTCCTTATCATCAAGAAACGGGTGAAACAGGCCAATGGCATTGGACCCGCCGCCGACGCAGGCGACCAGCATATCAGGCAGACGGCCTTCGGCTTCCATTATCTGCTCGCGCACTTCATTGCCGATGACAGACTGGAAATCGCGCACCAGTTCGGGATAGGGATGGGGGCCTGCAGCGGTGCCAATCAGATAATATGTATCGTGTATATTGGCCACCCAGTCGCGCAGGGCTTCGTTCATTGCATCTTTGAGTGTTCCTGCTCCAGCGGTCACGGAGACAATTTCAGCGCCCAGCAGTTTCATGCGAAATACGTTTGGTGACTGGCGTTCAACATCCGTTTTGCCCATGAAAACCTTGCAGGGCAGATCAAAGCGCGCTGAGACGGTGGCAGTGGCAACGCCGTGCTGACCTGCTCCTGTCTCGGCAATGATGCGGGTTTTCCCCATGCGCTTTGCCAGCAATATCTGACCCAGGCAATTGTTGATTTTGTGGGAGCCGGTGTGATTGAGTTCATCGCGTTTGAAATAGATTTTTGCGCCGCCCAGGTGTTCTGTCAGTCGCTCGGCGAAATAGAGCGGTGAAGGTCTACCCGTATAAAACTTATTGAGGTAGGTAAGTTGCGCCTGAAATTCCGGATCGCTTTTGGCTTCTTCATAGGCTTTTTCAAGTTCAAGAATGAGCGGCATTAAAGTCTCGGCCACATAACGGCCGCCAAATATACCAAAATGGCCATTTTCATCCGGCCCGGTTCTGAATGAATTGGGTTCAACTGATTTGTTCACACGATTTCCCTCACGCTTTTTCTCTGGCGTTTTCAAACTCTTTTACCTGCTTTAGAAAAACCTCAATCAGGGCTGGGTCTTTGACGCCCGGAGAATTTTCTACACCTGATGATATATCAATCGCGCGCGCATTTGAACTGCCTAAAGCGTCGCAAATGTTGTCAGGATTAATGCCGCCCGAAAGCATGGCCGGGTGTTCAAAACGGTGTTTATTCGCATCCTGCCACCTGGCAAACAGTGCCCAGTCAAAGGCGATACCATTGCCGCCGGGGAGTTCAGAACCCGCTGGTGGTTTTGCATCAAACAGTAATCTGTCGGCCACCGGGAAATAGTCTTCTACCTTGTCAAAATCTGAAGCCTGCCGGATGGCGAAGGCCTTCATAACCGGCAGGTTGAAACGAGCTTGCACCTGGGCCACCCGTTGGGGTGTTTCGCTGCCATGCAGTTGCAACATATCGGGTGTCATTGTGGCGACGATATCATCCAGGAAATCATTATCGGCATTGACGCTTACTGCTACGGTAGTAACTTTTCCTCTGATGGGAGCGATGAGTTGTGCTGCCAGTTGCGGGGTGACATTGCGCGGGCTTTTTTCAAAGAAAATGAATCCCAGATGATTGGCACCATTGTTGATGGCAGCATCCATCGATAACCTGTCGCGCAGGCCGCAAATTTTGACATCTATGTTTAACCGGTTGGTCATCTGGCTAAATTCGTTTGAGGGTTTTATTTTCCCGTTTCAACTGGCACGAATCGAATTATTAGTCCAGCCGAACGGCATGAAGGGCGGAGCCGTGGCGTTTAAGCCAGGTTTTTTGCTGGCGCATATCGGGGCA
>JAKISV010000168.1 GCA_021648425.1 Rhizobiaceae bacterium | reverse complement strand
ATATCCGTTCAACGCTTTTTCTGCGTCTGCGTGATTTTATTGTGCCGGTATTGTTTGGTGCTGCCCTGCTGGCAATGTGGGAGGGAGCCACACGCGGTTTTAATGTGCCCACCGTGCTGCTGCCGCCGCCATCAATGATCTGGGCACGAATTATTTCCTCCACTTCGATATTGTGGGCGGACTTCCAGCAGACATTTATGAAGGCTGCCCTGATAGGGTTTTTCCTGGGTTGCAGTTCCGGATTTCTGGTGGCGATTGCTGTTGACCGCTCGCCGTTTTTGCAAAAGGGGCTTTTGCCGATTGGCAATTTTGTCTCCGCCCTTCCCGTAATAGGCGTAGCGCCGATCATGGTAATGTGGTTTGGTTTCGACTGGCCTTCCAAAGCGGCAGTAGTCATTATCATGACGTTTTTTCCAATGCTGGTGAATACCGTATCGGGCCTTGCAGCATCCGGTTCAATGGAACGCGATCTGATGCGCACCTATGCGTCAAATTACTGGCAGACACTGTTCAAGCTTCGTCTGCCGGCGGCAGCACCTTTTATATTCAACGCGCTCAAAATTAATTCCACCCTGGCAATGATCGGGGCAATTGTGGCTGAGTTTTTTGGTACACCCACCGTTGGCATGGGCTTTCGCATTTCAACGGAAGTAGGCCGTATGAATATCGATATGGTGTGGGCAGAAATTGCGGTGGCTGCCTTGGCAGGTTCCGTTTTTTATGGTGTGATAGTGCTAATAGAAAGAGCCGTCACATTTTGGCATCCTTCCGTTCGCAACGCGGCGGCAGGTTAAGAATAATAAAACAGGGAGAATACGCATGAACAGACTTATGACAACTTTGCTTGCCGGTGCCATGCTGGCAGCCGCAGGCACTGCCATGGCGCAGGAAAAAGTGACCCTTCAATTGAAATGGGTAACCCAGGCGCAATTTGCCGGTTATTATGTGGCTAAAGACAAGGGTTTTTATAAAGAAGAAAATCTTGATGTTGAAATCAAACCCGGCGGTCCGGACATTGCTCCACCCCAGGTAATCGCCGGTGGTGGTGCTGACGTTGTGCTTGACTGGATGCCTTCAGCGCTGGCAACACGCGAGAAAGGCGTCAAGCTGGTGAATATCGCCCAGCCGTTCAAAACTTCAGGCATGATGCTTACCTGTCGCAAGGATTCGGGCATCAAGACGCCTGCAGATTTCAAAGGCAAAACACTTGGCGTGTGGTTCTTTGGCAACGAATACCCGTTCCTGTCCTGGATGGCCCAGCTTGGCCTTTCCACTGAAGGTGGTCCTGATGGCGTAACAGTCCTGAAACAGGGCTTTAACGTTGATCCGATCCTGCAAAAACAGGCCGATTGCGTTTCCACCATGACCTATAACGAATACTGGCAGATTATCGATGCGGGCCTTACCGCTGATGAACTGGTGGTTTTCAAATATCAGGACCAGGGTGTTGCAACACTTGAAGACGGTATTTATGTGCTGGAAGATGCTCTGAAAGACGAGGCATTCCAGGACCGCATGGTACGTTTTGTGCGCGCATCAATGAAAGGCTGGAAATGGGCTGAAGAAAACCCGGATGCAGCAGCAGAAATTATCCTGGAAAATGACGCTACCGGCGCTCAGACAATTGAGCATCAAAAACGTATGATGGGCGAAATCGCCAAGCTTACTGCCGGTTCAAACGGCGCCCTTGATGAGGCTGATTATAACCGTACTGTTGACACCCTGATGAAGGGTGGCTCAGACCCGGTTATTTCAATGAAGCCGGAAGGTGCCTGGACTTCCATAATCACCGACAAAGCACTCAAGTAGAGTTTTTGTTGGAACTCATGATAAGGAGGGACGGGAAACCGTCCCTCTCTTTTTGACCTGCTAACACTTCAGCGAGTTTTAAATGACACAATATGCCTTCACTCCGCCACCGGTTCCTTCGGTTGCCATCAATAATTCCGATCGACGTTTTGCCGTCAGACGAATCCATTGCGTTGGTCAAAATTATGCGGCCCATGCACGTGAAATGGGTTCAAATCCGGAGCGCGAAACGCCGTTTTTCTTTTCCAAACCAACCGATGCAGTAGTCGATAGCGGCAGTGAAATTCCCTATCCGCAACTGACACAGAATTTCCATTTTGAAATTGAACTGGTAGTAGCGATAGGCAAGGGTGGCGCTGATATCAGTGTTGATGATGCTTTGGCCCATATCTATGGCTACGGGGTGGGCATTGATTTTACCCGCCGCGATTTGCAACAGGCCGCCAAGAAAATCGGCAGACCCTGGGACTGGGGCAAAGGCTGCGACCATGGTGCGCCCTGTAGTCCCATTCATACCTTGGATGATACCGGCCCATTGAGTGAAGGTAGAATATGGCTGGCGGTGAACGGGGAGATTAAACAGGATGCAAACCTGAGCGATCTAATCTGGCCGGTAGCTGACATCATTGCATTTTGCAGTTCAGCGCTTCGCCTTGAACCAGGCGATCTGATTTATACCGGCACACCTGCGGGCGTGGGTCCGGTTGTGGTTGGAGATAAAATTACCGGTGGAATTGACCGGTTGGGGGAAATAGAAGTTTCAATAGTAGATTAGATTCTGGAGTAAGGCACAATGCAATTACCACCAAACAAATTCAAACGCGGTCTGGCCAAAGGTGAACTTCAGATTGGATTGTGGAGCTCATTGTGTTCACCCATCACATCTGAACTTATCGGCTATAGTGGCTTTGACTGGATTGTTCTGGATATGGAGCATTCTCCCAATGATGTGCCGATGATCCTGGCGCAATTGCAGGCGATGGCAGCGGGTGGCACCAGCGTTGTAGTGCGCCCGGCATGGAATGACATGGTGATGATCAAGCGGGTGCTTGATATTGGAGCCCAGACGATAATATTGCCCTATGTTCAGAATGCTGAAGAAGCCCGCAAAGCAGTTGAGTATGTGCGTTATCCGCAAGCGGGGGTGCGTGGGGCTGCCGGTGGCACCAGAGCCTCAGCCTACGGCCGCATCAAGGATTATATGCAAAAAGTGGATGAAGAAACCTGCATTTTAGTGCAGGTTGAAACCATAGATGCAATCGGCCAGCTGGAAGATATAGCAAAGGTTGATGGCATTGACGGCATTTTTGTGGGCCCTTCAGACCTTTCTGCATCCATGGGGCATCTGGGAAATGCTGCCCATTCAGATGTTCAGTCTGTAATCAAACAGGCGGCAATTACCATGGCAAATTGCGGCATTCCCTCCGGCATTTTGGGAGTTCAGGAAGAGGCCGCACGCCAATATATCGAATGGGGCTATAAATTTGTGGCTGTTGGCAATGATACCGTTGTCCTGGCCAATGCAGCTGACAGTCTTTGCCGCCGTTTTAAGGGTTGATCGTGCCTGATCACAAACAAATAATTGAGGTGATCAAACCACTGATGTTGACGGCGGCACATGTTGCCATGAAGCACTATAATAATCTGGGTGACATAGAATATAAAGCTGATAACTCACCTCTGACCGCTGCTGATCTTGAGGTGGATAATTTGCTGTTTAAGGAACTGCGCACAGCTTTCAACGATATTGAAATCATCACTGAAGAACGCCAGGAAACCCATCGCAAACTTTCGCAAAAGGCCACATATTTTCTAATTGATCCAATCGATGGCACAAAAGAATTTATCAACAGGCGCGACGAGTTCACAGTGAATATCGGGCTTATTGAAAATGGCAGGCCAGTTCTGGGGGCGGTATGTGTTCCTGCAAAATCAGTCATGTATTTTGGTTCGGAATTCGAAGGTGCGTTTAAGATAAATTTTGATCTGGAGAATAATATCCTGAGCAAGCCTGAAATAATCAGCCCGACAAAACCAGACAACGATGCGCTCAGTGTCGTTGCCAGCCGCTCCCATCTTTGCAAAGATACACAAAAGTTCATTGAAGCCAACCAGGTGGGGATGCTGGTCAATGCCGGGTCGTCGCTAAAATTCTGCCTGCTGGCGTGCGGTGAAGCGGATTTATATCCCAGATTTGGCCCAACAATGGAATGGGATACAGCAGCAGGCCATGCCGTATTAACAGCAGCAGGCGGCATTGTTGAAAACCTTGAAGGGGAGCCACTGGATTATGGAAAAACCGACATGAAAAATGGTCCGTTTATAGCCTATACCCCCGGTGTTGAATTTCGAACCACATGAACAATTCTCAACTTGAAATTATTATTTGCGGTGGCGAGAAGGATGCTCGTGCAAGATTGGCGTCCCAGGTAGAGGCTATCAGCAAAAATCACCACATCATAAATGTTGGCGGTGGTCTGAACAGACTACATAATATGACTACAGCAGCACAAAGCGCGGATTTGGTGATCATCGCTGGGGGTGCCAACAATGGCTTTTCCACGCAATCACGCCAATTGCTTTTGATTGCCAGCGTTATGGGGGTGCAAAATTTTGTCCTCGATATTGACGAAACTCATGCCGAGGAAGCTGAAAACAAATTCGACGAGTATCTGACAAATCTGCGCGCTGACCATACCAGGCAATTAAAAGGTATTGTGATTTCGCGCGATGCTCACAAATTGGCGGATTTTATTCTCGAAATCACCGCAGGTTCTGCTGATAATCAAAAAGATTTCAGGATGCCGGTGACATCCCTGTCTGATCTGGGGCATATTCGCGGCAAAGTCTGCTCTGGCAAAATATGCACAGGCGATAGCGTGATTGTGCTGCCTTCTGCTACCAGAACCAAAATCTCTGAAATATTCAGCGATGCAAAATCAGTTCAACAGATAGACAAAGGTCGCTCAGCAGAATTCCTGCTGGCTGATAATATCAGCGTTGTGCCAGGTGATATGCTTTGTTCGGGTGATAATCCTGTCGAGGTGGCAGATCAGTTTGAAACCTCTATCGTTTGGTTGTCGCCGGACCCAATGATAGCTGGCAGGCCATATATCTTAAACTCAACAACAAATACGCTTGATGCTTCGATCACAACGATAAAACACTCGATTAATGTTAATTCCCATGAGCATATCGCCGCCACCCGTTTGGAAGCTGGCGAAATTGGGGTTTGCAATATTTCGCTGGAACGAAATATACCCTTTGAACCAATTGATGCTGGCCGTCATACCAGTCAGTTTACGCTTTATAGCAAAGACGATAATAAAATTGTCGGCCTGGGTTCAATCCATTTCGCCCTGCGCCGCGCTTCAAATGTGCATTGGCAAGCACTTGATGTTACCCGACAAAAACGTGCTGAGTTGAAGGGGCAAAAACCGGCAATCTTATGGTTCACTGGCCTGTCGGGCTCAGGCAAATCCGCCATTGCCAACGTTGTTGAAAAGAAACTTACGGCCCTGGGTAAACATACCTACACCCTTGATGGGGACAATATTCGACACGGTCTAAATCGGGATTTGGGTTTTACCGATGCTGACCGGGTGGAAAATATCCGCCGAATAGCCGAAGTCTCAAGGTTGATGGCCGACAGTGGAATAATTACCCTGGTCTCTTTCATCTCGCCATTTCAATCTGAACGCCAACTGGCACGCGAATTGGCTGAAGTGGGTGAATTTATCGAAATTCATGTGGATACCCCTCTGGAGGTGGCCGAAGCAAGAGATGTTAAAGGATTGTACAAAAAAGCCCGTGCCGGAGAAATCAAGAATTTTACCGGAATAGATTCACCTTATGAGCCACCACTAAACCCGGAAATTCGAGTGAACACCGTTGATATTTCTGCGGAAAATGCTGCTGAGAATATCATCATTAAACTTCGCGCCAGGGGTATAATTTGAAGTTGCATGCCCGAGGGTGACGAAGTAAGGCACAACTGAATATCCCAGTCTATCCCACAGGAAAAAGTTGGAATTTTGATCTAACTCATTGAAATAATACAACAATAAAAACTCGAAAAACTTATCCCCGTCTTCCCCACTGCCCATATACTGTTCTCACTGATCAACCCTGCAAACGACGGCGCGCGTGCCGAATGTTCCGTGGGTTGGCAGCAGCAGAGCGTGGACGGTCACATGTCGGGTGTGGCCCAAGCTTGAG
>JAKISV010000167.1 GCA_021648425.1 Rhizobiaceae bacterium | reverse complement strand
TAGCATCAAAAAAACCGGAGAAGTTATCGTCACCGGCGATAAAGGTACAAGCGAAACGATAGCTACCAAAAATATCGTGATTGCCACAGGTTCTGATATCACCGGCATACCCGGCGTTAAAGTTAATATCGATGAAAAGGTCATTGTTTCATCAACTGGCGCTCTTGATCTTACAAAAGTGCCTAAATCAATCATCGTTGTGGGTGGCGGTGTTATTGGCCTTGAACTTGGTTCCGTATGGCTTCGGCTGGGGGCGAAAGTTACGGTTGTTGAATATCTGGATACGATATTGGGTGCAGGTGACAAGGATATTTCCAAGCAGTTCCTGCGCATGTTGAAAAAGCAGGGGATGGAGTTTCATCTGTCATCAAAAGTTACAGCGGTTGAGAAAAAAGGGCAGGCGGCAAAGGTTGTTTTTGAACCGGTAAAGGGTGGCGATCCAGTTATCCTGGATGCCGATATCGTTCTTATTGCCACGGGCAGACGACCTTATGCAGATGGTTTGGGACTTGAGGCGCTGGGTGTGGAAATGGACAAGGGTAAAATCAAAACCTGCGATAAGTGGCAAACCAACATTAACGGAATATATGCAATTGGTGATGTCACTGATGGCCCGATGTTAGCCCACAAGGCCAGCGAAGAAGGGGTTGGCGTTGCTGAACAACTGGCGGGACAAGCGGGTCACGTGAATTATGATGTCATACCCAGCGTTGTTTATACTTCGCCAGAGGTAGCCAGTGTCGGTAAAAGCGAAGAAGAACTAAAAGCGGCAGGCATTGAATATGTCAGCGGTAAATTTCCCTTTACTGCCAATGCACGGGCCCGTGCCATGAACAAGAGCGAAGGATTTGTAAAGTTCCTGGCCGACAAAAAAACCGACCGGGTGCTGGGCGTTCATATTGTCGGATTTGGCGCGGGTGAAATGATCCATGAAGCTGCGGTGCTGATGGAATTTGGTGGCTCGTCAGAAGATCTTGGCCGCACCTGCCACGCACACCCAACCATGTCAGAAGCAGTAAAAGAGGCGGCGCTGGCGACATTCAGCAAGCCGTTGCATATGTAGAGAATTACAAAATAGAGCGATTTTCTGCGGCAACATCTGCTACCAGCTGATCATTGTTACCAGTCATTTGATTGCCTGTGGAAGTTTCGCCGGCAAAGTTCAAAGACATGGAAAACAGTGCGATGAGCAGCAGCTTCATCGTGCCATAAAATATTAATGCGGGATTTGCAATTGCATCCATGGATTAACCTGCAATGTTTCCTGAACGATGATTATAAAACTGGAAAATAGATATCGGGTTAAACACCCTGATTAATTCACACCCTGGTTAATTCTATGTGAAATTTGATGTTCATTATTCATGCACGCGGATGGGCGGCATCATAGACTTCAAGTAGTTTTGCGGTATCAACGCCGGTATAAATCTGGGTGGTTGAAAGAGAAGCGTGACCGAGCAGTTCCTGAATTGAACGCAAATCTCCACCGCCTGCCAACAGGTGGGTGGCAAATGAATGCCGGAGTGCATGGGGAGTGGCGGTATGGGGCAGTCCCAGAGCGCCACGCATTTTTCTCATTTGTTTCTGGATTATCGCCGGTTGCAGGGGACCACCTTTTGCGCCGCGAAAAACTGGTTCATCAGGGCTGATAACATATGGACAACTGGTCAGATATTCATCAACGGCCTGGCGCACGATTGGTAGAATTGGCACTAAACGGGTTTTGTTGCCTTTGCCCAGAATACGAAGTGCGCCATCGCCCTGGCCTTGATATTGCTCAAGGGTAAGTGCCAGAGTTTCACCGATGCGCAAGCCACAGCCATACATCAGCGCCATGCAGGCAGCATCGCGAGCAGCAATCCAGGGTTCATCAGCAAGCTGGGTACTTGCTTTGGTAAGTTTCACCGCTTGAGATGAGGCTATAGGTTTTGGCAGCGTTTTGGGCAGTCTTGGTGCGCTGGTGGCATTGAGACCGGCGCAGTCTGCCAGACCAAGGCGCTCGAGGTAGCGTATGAATGAGCGAATTCCCGAAAGGCTGCGAGCAAGTGTTCTTGCTTCAACACCCTCATTGCGCCGGTGGGCCAAAAAGCCACGCAATATAACAGGTTTTAGATTGGCCACATCACCAAGGCCGGGCGGGTGGCTCAGATAGCCGGTCAGATGTTGAAAAAACTGTCGCACATCGCGCTGATAGGCATCCAGTGTTTTAGCAGCCATGCGTTTTTCATGGATGAGATATTCGCACCACTGGTGAAAATGGGAGGAAAGTTCATCATCGCAGGTGATGAGAAATTGTGGAGTCTGGCTCATAAAGTCGAATATAGGTGTTGGCGGTTAGCAAGTGGTTAGCAAAAAACCTGCTGGTTTCAAGACGCTTCCATTTTCCAGATTCCTATTTTGCTGTCACGGCCTCGCAGTACTTTGTTGCCAGCCCGGCTGAAACTGTCCAGCAGGTATTTATCATTGCCAGCTTCGCAGGATTTGTTGGCTTCAATCAGTTCATTACTGACAATAACTTTTGTGTTCATGGTTCGGGTAAGTTCTTCTAAACGTGCCGCCACGTTGACTGTGTCACCCAGGGTGGCAAATTCCAATCGGCGCTCTGAACCGATATCTCCAAGAATTACCTCCCCATAATGAATACCAACTGACAGGTTTATCGGCAATTCACCTTCCGCTATGCGCTCATCATTCCACTGGTTGATAGTTGTTACCATGTCGCTGGCACACTTGAGGGCATTACCGGCATCGTTGGGGCCGGTTAGAGGGCTGCCAAAAGTTGCCATAATGCCATCGCCCAGAAACTTGTCGAGCGTTCCGTTGTTATTGAATACTGCTGCTTCAAGGCGGCGATGATATTCGCGCAATAGCGCCACTACCTCTACCGGTTCTCCTTGTTCTGCCATGCGGGTAAAACCGACAATGTCGGCAAACAATACCGCAACCGGTTGCGAGCGAATGGCTGAAAACGGCTGATTTTGCCCGGCCAGCTGGTCAACGATATTAGGTGGAAAATGCCGGGCGAGGTTTTCACGCTCGCGGGTGGCGCTGGCCTGTTTCAAGAGAAGCTGATTGTGACGCCAGCCGTTCAGGGCCAGAATGCCTGCAACAATTACAAAAACAATGACTTCCTGAAATCGAATGCCGATCATTGGGTTATTGGGGTCTATAAACGACTGCATTCCAGGGTAATCTGCTGTAGTGGCGGTGATATTGGCAGAGAGTTGTGGATCGGTAAATCCAAAAAAGATAACGCCAGCCAGGCCAAACAGCCAGATGCCAAATGTCCAAGTACCAATGGCAATCAATGTGCGCCAGGAATAGGCCAGTGAGGCACCGGCTAAAATCACAAAGAAGTATAAAAAGTTGTCAAAGCGATATTGCATCGCACTGGGCCATAGCTGCTCCTGGAACGGATTGGGTAACATGCTGACTACTGCCAGCAAAACCAGATCCAGAAAAATCAGAAACAATTCACGCCGGCTTTGTCCAACCTGACCGGCTTTCAATTGTGCCCATCCCAACAAAGCGAAAGTCAGCAATACAGCTTCATAATAGAGAACTGTCCAGTCTGGATTCAGAAATGCGATAAAAACGGCAATGACTGCCAATGCTGCCCAGCGCGCCTGCATTGCCAGCATTTGGCCCTGGCGTTTATTTTCGCGCAGGGCTTTCATCAGGTGAGGGTTGCAGGCGGCCTCTTTTCGTTGCCATTCGCGCGATGCTCGAATGTTTGCGGGTATCGACAAAATTCGAGTGAATATGGACTGGGACGCGGATAGGGACATAGCAATCTCCAAAAGACCTGTTTCATGCGATATGGGGTCAATCAAATCACAGACAAGTGGAATATTACCGGTTCACTACTAATTCACAAACGTTACCAGCAAATCCTTGGCATCAATCTGGTCACCGGTTGATACCAGTACTTCGGCAATTTCACCATCACGCTCGGCATGAATTGCAGTTTCCATTTTCATGGCCTCAATAGAGACCAATACATCGCCGGAAGCAACTTTCTGGCCGGGGCTGACGGCCAGAGTTGAAATAACACCGGGCATCGGTGCGCCAATATGATTTTCATTGCCCGGTTCGGCCTTGCGCCTTGCACCGGCGCCACTGGCACCGTGGGAGCGATCTGGTACGCGGGCGCGTCGTGGTTGGCCATTTAACTCGAAATAGACTGTGACCATGCCTTTTTCATCGGCCTCGCCTCGGGCAAGGCAGCGGATGACCATGGTTTTCCCGCGCTCCAGATCGACCAGAATTTCTTCACCGGGCTGCATGCCGTAGAAATAAATGGGGGTAGGCAATATTGATGTGGGGCCGTAGGATTCACGAATGCGGGAATATTCGGTAAATACCTTTGGGTACATCAGATAGGAGGCCAGTTCCTGATCGTTGATAGTTGTTCCCAATTCGCTGGAAATTGTGGCTCTTTCAGCTTCAAGATCAGCAGGTTCAAGCAAAGAGCCCGGTGGTACTTTATAGGGTTTTTCACCTTTCAGAACGGCATCCTGAATATCCTTTGGCCAACCGCCTTCGGGCTGTCCCAAATCGCCGCGCATCATTGATATGACCGAAGCGGGATAGGAAATATCGCGTTCGCCTGATTGAAGGTCAGCTACGCTCATATCCTGAGAAACAAGCATCAGCGCCATGTCGCCCACTACTTTGGATGATGGGGTTACCTTGATGATATCACCAAACAGTTGATTCACATCAGCATAGGTTTGCGCCACTTCGTGCCAGCGGCTTTCAAGGCCCAGTGATCTGGCCTGTTCTTTTAGATTGGTGAACTGACCGCCGGGCATTTCATGTAGATATACTTCAGAAGCAGGGCCTTTCAGATCACTTTCAAAGGCAGCATATTTATAACGTACCGCCTCCCAGTAAAACGAAATCTTGCGAATGGCATTGGGGTCGAGGCCGGTATCGACATCTGAGCCACGCAAAGCTTCAACAATTGAACCCAGGCACGGTTGCGAAGTAGCGCCGGAAAAAGCGTCCATTGCAGCATCGATAATATCCACACCGCTTTCTGCAGCAACCAGGGCGGTAGCGGCTGAAATGCCCGAAGTGTCATGGGTATGAAAATGCAGGGGCAGGTCGGTTTCTTCGCGCAGGGTCTTGAAGAGTACTCTGGCACCGGCGGGTTTTAACAGACCGGCCATGTCCTTGATGGCGATCATATGCGCACCGGCAGCCTCCAGCTCCTTGAGGATGCGAACGTAATATTTGAGGTCGAATTTTGTGCGCGATTTATCCAGTACGTCGCCGGTATAACAAATTGTGCCTTCGCAGATTTTACCGCTTTCGTTTACCGCATCCATGGCGACGCGCATGTTTTCCACCCAGTTCAGGCAATCAAATACACGAAATACATCAACGCCGCCTTTGGCCGCCTGCTCAACAAACTGGCGCACAACGTTGTCGGGATAATTTTTATAACCAACGCCATTGGCCCCGCGCAGCAACATCTGCAACAAGATATTGGGGGCTTTTGTCCGGATGAGGTCAAGGCGTTCCCAGGGGTCTTCGGTAAGAAAACGCATGGCCACGTCGAAGGTTGCGCCGCCCCAGCATTCCAGCGAGAACAGGTTGGGCAGGCCGGTTGAATAGGCCTCGGCGATACTGACAATATCGTGGGTTCGCATTCTGGTAGCGAGCAGGGACTGGTGAGCGTCACGCATGGTGGTATCGGTGATCATCACCGGTTTTTGCGTACGCACCCAATTGGCAAACTTGGTTGCCCCAAGCGCATTCAATTTGTCGCGGGTTCCCTCAAGCGATTTACTTTCAAATACCGGAACAACCGGTTCGGCAACGCCGACGACGGGTTTAGCCCGGCCTTTAGCATCGGGATGACCATTGACGGTTACATCAGCGATATAATTGAGCAGCTTGGTGGCCCGGTCTTTGCGTTTAACCTGTTCAAACAACTCCGGCGTATTGTCGATAAATTTGGTGGTGTAAGTACAGTTGCGAAATTGTTCGTGGCTTATAATTGCTTCAAGAAATGTCAGAGTGGTGGCAACGCCGAGGATACGAAGTTCGCGTAATGCACGGTCCATGCGAT
>JAKISV010000166.1 GCA_021648425.1 Rhizobiaceae bacterium | reverse complement strand
GATTACGCATCAATTTCTGTTGTAGCTGAAGGCGAGGGCAAATATCTGGGGCCTGATGGGGGTATTGCTGCCACCCAGGACATTTTACAGATCAATGACAGTTTCCATGTGATGGTTGGTGCAGATCAGTCTATGCAGGGAGCCGCAATTGTATTGGCGGATGAAGGCATGACCGGTCAGGTAAAGCTCATCGGCCTGGGTGGCTCAGAAGCAGCCCTTGCCGGCATTGCCGATGGCAGTTGGTTTGGTGGCGTTTTTGGTGCACCTGCAGACGAAGGCAGACTTGCCATGGAGGCCATGTTGGACGCCCTTAAAAATCAAAATCATCAGGGGGGAATCGATCCATTGGTGTCCGCACCCGGTGGTGGATTGATAACGGCTGAAAATGTAGCTGAGTTTACTGCACAATGGGGCGGCTAGATGCCACAAAACGTGCAAGAAATTGCACCACTGCTAACCCTTTCAAGGGTTAGCAAACGCTTCGGGGAAACTCAGGCTCTTTCTGAAATAGAGGTGATGTTCCAGGCGGGAAAATGCCACGCACTTGTGGGCGAAAATGGCGCTGGAAAGTCGACGCTTGGTAAAATATTACTTGGCGTTCACCAACCGGATCAAGGCGAAATTCTCCTTGAGGGAACTTCTGTTTCACTTAGTTCACCGGCGGAGGGTGGTAAATTGGGATTGGTGGGCATTGCCCAGGAACTGTCCCTTTTGCCTGAGCGTTCGGTGGTCGATAACATCGCTTTGGGGCGCGAAATAACCAATGGGCCGCTGGTGAATACAAAAAAAACCAGACAACAGGTATTGGAAGTGATGCGCCAATTCGACATGTATCTGGAGCCTGATATTCTGGTGGGCGAGCTACCTGTTGCAGAGCAGCAAAAGGTCGAAATACTACGTGCGCTAAGCAGGGACGCCAAATTGATTGTTTTTGACGAACCCACCGCACGATTGGCAACCCACGAAGCAAGCCAGCTGTTACAGCTCATTAAATCATTGGCTGAAAACGGAAAAGCGGTCATTTATGTTTCCCATTTTCTTGAGGAAGTTCTGGAGATTTCAGACACAATTACCGTGTTGCGAAATGGGGAACACGTCCGTACCAACCCAACGAATAAAGAAACGCGCGACAGTCTGATTATCGCCATGACAGGGCAGGATTTACAACACCAGTATCCACAATTGCCGAAGCTAAAAAATACCGACACCCCAATATTAAAGGTAAAAAATCTTAGCCGAAAGAACGAATTTGAAAATATCAGCTTTGAAATTCGTCCTGGAGAAATTGTTGGATTGGCCGGCCTTGTGGGTTCCGGGCGCAGTGAATTAGCCCATGCTATTTATGGCTCAACCATGCCCGATACTGGGCAAATCGAGTTTTGCGGTGAGGCTTTTGTCCGCACCGGCGTTGAGCACTCAATTATGTCGGGCATCGCACTAATTCCTGAGGCAAGGCGTACCCAGGGCCTCGTGCTTGGCCGCTCCATTCTTGAAAATACGTCGCTGCCATATCTGGCGAGGCTTTCAAGCTGGCTTGGCTTGAATAAAGCTCAGGAACTAAGTGAAGTGAATAAATATTGCTCAAATACCCAGGTCAAACATGCTGGATTGCATATGGACATCGATTCACTTTCCGGGGGTAATCAGCAAAAAATTCTTTTTGCCCGGGCCGCTATGGGAGCACCAAAAATGCTGATTGCCGACGAGCCAACCCGTGGCGTCGATATTGGTGCCAAACGTAGCATTTACGATCTTATTGCAGATATGGCTTCCAAGGGCGAAGCGGTATTGTTGATCTCATCTGAAATCGAAGAAATTTTAGGCATGTGCCACCGGGCGCTGGTCATGTCTCGCGGACAAATTGTTGCTGAACTCAGCGGCAGACAATTGACAAAAAAAGCTGTGATGAAAGCAGCATTCAGTGGAGTTTAAAAGTGAATAAAATACTGCTTTTTTCGCGCAACTACGGCATTCTGATTATAACTATACTATTGTTTTTGGCCTTGGCCATTACCACTGATGGCTTCGCAACGCCGCGCAACATGCGAAACCTTCTGGACCAACAATCCACAATTTTAATTGCCGCTTCTTTTATGACTATTGCCATTATCGCTGGAAATTTTGATGTTTCGGTTTCTTCAATTTTCGTCGCGGCACCGCTCTTTGCCCTGACGGTGGAAAACAGTACCGGCAATGCGTTTCTAGCCGTGGCTGTTGCAGTATTAATCGGCCTGTCTATGGGGGCCTTTAACGGAATTATTGTGACCCGCATCAAGGTAAATTCCTTCATTGGAACTTTGGCCACTTCATTCATGTTTTTTGGTGCGGGTTTTTTAATTAGCGAACGCTCATTAATGCGCCCCGAGGGAGAAATATACCAGCAGATTGCTCGTACCAGATTTTTGGGAATTACCAGTGCTTTCTGGATTGCCCTCGTGGTGGTAATTATTGCCTGGATTTTGCTTTCCAAAACGCGCTTTGGTCGAAATGTTTATGCTACCGGTGGCAATCGTGAGGCCGCACGTCTGGCCGGCGTGAATGTTGATCACGTTCAGGCAGTGACTTTTGTGATGTTGGGTGCAGCCGCCGCGCTCGCCGGGGTAATAAATTCCTCGCGCTCAATTTCAGCCCAGCCCTCCGATGATTTTAGTTTTGTATTTGCTGTTTTAACAGCCGTCATCGTTGGGGGGACCTCAATCGCGGGGGGAAAAGGTGCAATTTGGCGAACGGTCACGGCAGCATTCTTTTTAGCTTTCATGACCAATGGATTCAATCTCAACCAAATTGACCCGATCTGGCAGAGGATAATTGAGGGCATTGTTATATTGATTGCGGTCAGTATTGACGCCTGGACCCAACGCCGCCCCGGATAATGCAATTTTTGAAAAAGCTAAATACTAGAATACGAAAGCAGGAAAGAAGCATATTATGATAAGAGTTGGCATAGATGTAGGTGGAACAAATACCGATGCCGTCGTCATGAAAAATGACGAATTTCTTGGTGGTGAAAAAAGCCCCTCAACTCCCGATGTCTATACCGGGGTGGAACTGGCTGTGCGCGGCGCTCTTGCAAGGGCATCCATAAATGCCAATCAGGTGGATGCAGTAATGTTAGGCACCACCCATTTTGTAAATGCTCTGGTGGAACGCAAACGATTAGCAAATTGTGGCTTGATCCGTATGTGCCTGCCCTCTGGAAGTTCTCTTTTCCCCTTCGCCGATTGGCCAAATGAATTAGTTGAAGCCATTAATGGCACCTTCCACCTGGTGAATGGTGGCTATGAGATGGACGGAACTGAAATCGCGCCATTGAATGAAGAACAACTCCTAAAAGCTGCCGATGAGCTTTTCGAAAAGGGATGCAGACAAATTGCCATCAGTTCGGTTTTTGCCACCGTTCGCAACGATATGGAACATGAGGCCAAAAAATTACTGCAGAAAAAGCGCCCCAAAATCGATGTTTCCCTGAGTTGTGACATTGGCCGAATGGGTCTTTTGGAGCGCGAGAATGCAGCAATAATAAATGCTTCCCTCAAGCCTCTGGCAAAGGAGGTGGTGGAGGCATTTCAAAAATTGCAGGGATCCGTTGGATTTGATTGCCCGCTGTTTTTTACTCGTAACGATGGCACATTGATCGACGCCAGTGAAGTTCTGCGCCTGCCCGTACTGACTTTTGCTTGCGGCCCAACCAATTCCATGCGCGGTGCAGCCTATCTTTCTGGCATAAAGGACGCGCTTGTCGTCGATATTGGCGGAACAACCACCGATGTCGGTGAGGTGATAAATGGGTTTCCACGGCTTGCCGGAACTTCCGTTACTGTGGCGGATGTGCGAACCAATTTTTCAATGCCAGATGTACTGAGTATCGGGCTGGGAGGAGGCTCAAGGATCAGACCCGAACAACCATTGGCAATTGGTCCAGAATCCGTTGGCCATGAATTATTACAGCGCGCATATATTTTTGGCGGCGATGTTCTGACGGCGAGCGATCTGGCAGTTTCAATCGGGCGCGCCAAAATGGGAACACATGCCGCACCAGAAATTGAAAATGCAGATGAATTAAAACAGCTGTTGGATCAGATCATCAGCGATGCTGTCGCGCGCACGCGAACCAGCGACAAACAGATGCCCGTCATCGCAGTGGGCGGGGGAAGTGTACTTTTAGGTGCGCAAGTCGATGGTTTGGAGGTCATACGCCCTCCCCATCATGATTTGGCCAACGCGGTTGGTGCCGCCATTGCCCAAATTTCCGGAGAGGTAAGCAAAGTTGTTTCTCTGTCAGAAGAACTTGATCGGGAAACTGCCATTGCCCAAATCACTCAGGAAGCGAATGAAGTGGCCATTTCTCGCGGCGCTGACATCACAAGCTTAAGCATGCTCAGCCTGTCCGATGTGCCCCTGTCCTATCTTCCGGGCAATAATCTTGCAATTAGTGTCACCGTGGTTGGCGACCTGAAAATGGAGCAACGCAAATGAACAATCCTGCAATCACAAAGATTGATTTTAAGGCGCTGAAATATATTGCTGACGGTGGTGCCATATTGGGGTCTGGCGGCGGCGGTGACCCCTATGTGGGTCGTCTTATGGCTCAGCAGGCCTTGGGGAGTAACAACACGGTGGCTGTCATCGACATAGATGAGCTTCCTGATGACGCGCTGATTTTACCAATTGCTATGATGGGCGCGCCCACCGTTATGCTGGAAAAATTTTCCAGCGGCGAAGAAATTCCTAAGCTCATATCAATGATGGAACGCTTCCTTGGGAAAAAGGTTGCAGCTATTTTGTGCATTGAGGCAGGTGGGCTAAATTCAACAATCCCCTTTATTGCCGCCGCACAAATGCAACTCCCAATAGTGGATGGCGATGCCATGGGCCGCGCTTTCCCGGAACTTCAAATGGTGACTTTCACATTAGGCGGCATACAGGCAACACCCATGGCGATGATGGATGAAAAAGGAAACGGCGCTACATTTGATACGATCAGCAATTCCTGGGCCGAAAAACTGGCACGCGCCCTTACAATTGAAATGGGCGGCGCCGCCATGGTCAGCCTCTATCCGGTAACCGCAGCCCAGTGTCGCAACTATCTCATTCGCGGTAGCCTGACAAAGGCCCATAGAATCGGCCAGATTATGGCCGAACATGGGGCAAACGCATGCGCCGCTTTGGTGGAAGAATTTGACGGAACTCACCTGTTTCAGGGCAGGGTTCGCGATGTTAACCGGGTAAGTGAGGGCGGTTTTGCGCGCGGCACGGTTAAACTTGAAGGCCTTGGAGATTTCATAAATCGAGAGATAACTCTTTCATTTCAAAATGAGTTTTTGATTGCCCGTGAAGGGGATAACGTGTTGGCGACAACGCCAGACCTGATCACTCTGCTGGACATTTTTTCCGGTGACGCAGTAACCACAGAATTGGTTAAATACGGGTTGCCGGTCAATGTGCTTGGCTTGCCATGCGACCCGATCTGGCAAAGCCCCCAAGCGTTAGAAATTGTAGGCCCACGCTACTTCAAGTTGGATTATGATTACAAACCAATCTAAGCGCCAACCTTGGCATCCGTAGCGATCAATCCTTTTGTTATCGCCGCCGCGATGGCGTCGCGTCGGCTATGGACAGAAAGCTTGCGATAAATATTCTTCACATGATATTTTATGGTAGATTCTGAAACGCCAAGATCAATCGCCAGCGCCTTGTTGCTTGTGGCCTCCGACAACCGATACAAAATACCTACTTCAGATACTGTAAATCCAAATGCAGACTTTTGACCTGTGTTTTCCTTCTGTAATCGCCGCCCCGCCAACAAAGTATTCTGCAATTGCCGGGCGGTTTGAACAAATCGTCCGCGCGCTCTGCATTCTTTGCAAATGTCTGAAATAAACTCATATTCGCTATCCAGCAAAAACAGCCACCCCTGATCCTGAATTATTCGAATGGCACTGATGAAATGCCTCATGACAATGTCGAACCGGCCTCGCTTATGCCATTGTTTGGCCTGATGCAGGTAATCAACAGCACGAACACGGTCCAGCAACGGAGCGTTAAGGGGCGCTTCTCCCACATTTAACTGCCAGGTATTTGTGGTTGGAAGCAGCAAAACGATCTGACGTTCTGAAATATGAAACAGTTTAC
>JAKISV010000165.1 GCA_021648425.1 Rhizobiaceae bacterium | reverse complement strand
CCAAGGTTCCCATTGGCACCAAATACCACAATCTTTTTCATCATCTTCTCCAGATTTTATTGAGTTGAATGCAATATAGATGATTATTTTGTATGAAAAATAGCAAAATTGGTATAGTTTCTATTCAAATATGAATGGAATATTATATGAATGAGCATCAATCCGGCGCCACCCGTTCCTACGACTGGAACCTGATAAAGAGCTTTCTCGCAATTCTCGATCATGGCACCTTGTCGGCGGCAGCAATCAAACTCAACATCTCCCAGCCAACACTTTCACGCCATATAGAAGAACTGGAAAATTCCCTTGGTGTGGTGCTGTTTGAACGTGGCAGGCGAGGGGCCGCGCCCACGGCTGCGGCTTTGGCAGTTGCCGATCATGCCCGTGAAATTAATATTGCCACCCAGGCGATTTCATTGTCTGCCACCGGCAAATCCCAGGAGTTGCACGGCACCGTACGCATCACCGCCAGCCAGATTGTCGCGACTTATCTTCTACCCGCTATCCTGACCAGGTTGATGAATGAAGCGCCCCAGGTGGAAATTGAACTGGTGGCCACCGATGAAGTGGAAAACCTCACCCAGCGCGATGCGGATATCGCTGTTCGCATGGTGCGCCCGCAAAACCCCAACCTGATTGCCCGCAAAGTAAACGAAATTCATATGGGTATTTACGGCCGCAAAGATTATCTGAAGACCCGCCCGCCAATTCATGCCCCCCATGATCTCGATCACCATCGTCTCATCGGCTACGACACTGATGAGCGCATTATTAGCGGCATGGCTGAGCTGGGGGTAATCGTCGAGCGAAACTTTTTCCGTTTTCGCTGCGATGATCAGGTAACCTGCTGGCAGGCTCTTTGTGATGGCCTTGGCCTGGGGTTTGCACCCAATTACCTGGCTCGTACCAACCAAAATCTGGAAAGGCTGGCCGAGCAATTCGCTATCCCGCCACTGCCTGTATGGCTGGTAACCCACCGCGAAATAAAATCCAACCGCCGCATCCGCATGGTTTTCGATTTTCTGGCTGAGGAGTTGGCAGGCTTGGATTTGAATTAAAATATCAATTGGCGAATTGAGGTAGCTGTGCTAATTCGCCCGCAACTCCCCCATTCCAATGAGGACAATATGACCGACGCAAATCTTGATCGCTTTTTCAATACTCCGCTTGAAGATACCGACGCCGATATATTCAAAGCAGTTCGTGACGAGTTGGGGCGCCAGCGCCACGAGATTGAACTGATTGCCTCTGAAAACATCGTTTCACGCGCAGTTATGGAAGCCCAGGGCACGGTGCTTACCAATAAATATGCCGAGGGTTACCCTGGTCGCAGATATTATGGCGGCTGCCAGTTTGTTGATGTAGTCGAAGAACTCGCCATCGAACGGGCAAAAAAGCTGTTTGGAGCGGGTTTTGCCAACGTGCAACCCAATTCCGGCAGCCAGATGAACCAGGCGGTATTTCTGGCCCTGTTGCAGCCCGGCGACACTTTTATGGGCCTCGACCTCAATTCCGGCGGTCACCTCACCCACGGTTCCCCCGTCAATATGTCGGGTAAATGGTTCGATGTTGTTTCCTACGGCGTGCGCGAAGGTGATAATCTCATTGATATGGATGAAGTCGCAGAAAGTGCGCAGCAACACCGGCCAAAACTTATCATTGCCGGAGGCACTGCCTATTCGCGCGAATGGGACTGGGCGCGTTTTCGCGAGATTGCTGATTCGATTGATGCTTACCTGATGGTCGATATGGCCCATATTGCCGGTCTGGTCGCCGGTGGTGTGCATTCTTCTCCCGTTCCCCACGCCCATATCACCACTACCACCACCCACAAATCCCTGCGCGGCCCGCGCGGCGGCATGATTCTCACCAATGATGAAGCCCTTGCCAAGAAAATCAACTCAGACGTATTCCCAGGCTTGCAGGGCGGGCCGTTGATGCATGTGATTGCCGCCAAGGCCGTGGCATTTGCCGAAGCTTTGCAGCCTGAGTTCAAGACTTACACGGCAAACGTTGTAGCCAATGCCAAGGCGCTCGCCAAAAGCCTGCAGGCCAATGGCCTTGATATCGTTTCAGGCGGTACAGACAATCACCTGATGTTAGTCGATTTACGCCCCAAAAACGCCACCGGCAAGCGTGCGGAAGCAGCACTGGGTCGCGGCAACATCACCTGCAATAAAAACGGCATTCCCTTCGACCCGCAAAAACCCTTTGTCACCTCCGGCATTAGACTGGGAACACCGGCAGGCACTACCCGGGGTTTTGGTGAAAAAGAATTCATCGAAATCGGCAACCTGATTTCCGAAGTTCTCGACGGTCTGAAAGAGGCAAATTCCGATGAGGGAAATGGCGCAGTAGAAGCTGCCGTAAAACAAAAAGTTATCACCATGACTGACAAATTCCCGCTCTATTCATACCTATAGGAAACATCCATGCGCTGCCCTTATTGTGGAAATGCCGATACCCAGGTGAAAGATTCACGGCCTGCTGAAGATAACTCCACCATTCGCCGACGCCGCGAATGTTCCGACTGCGCCGGGCGTTTCACCACTTTTGAGCGCGTGCAACTGCGTGAACTGACGGTCATCAAAAAATCCGGCAAGCGCACCCCTTTTGATCGCGACAAGCTCACCCGCTCCATCATGGTGGCACTGAGAAAACGCGATGCCGACCCCGAACGCGCTGAACGCATGATCACCGGCATTGTGCGCCAGCTCGAAAGCCGTGGTGAAGCTGATGTTTCCACCGAAGTCATTGGCCGCCTCGCCATGAAAGGCCTCAAAGCCATCGACGATGTCGCCTACGTACGCTTCGCCTCAGTCTATCGTGATTTCCGCGAAGCAGGTGACTTTATCAAAGTGCTGGATGAGTTGGGTGGCGATGAGGAGTAACGCATCAGGCTTGATGATAATGGCTGTTGGCATTGTTACTGGACTTGCGAATATGAGAATAATTAGGTGCATTTAGTAAACTCATATCACCGTAATTTACGGCTTTAACCCGTTTAGAATCAGTTCCAGCCCAAAATAAAACTGGGTCATTCCGTCATATTTCCCTTCAATGATTTGTACGGTTGCCTCGTGCATGAAGGGGTAATCTGTCTTGGGTATCATCGGCAGGTATTGCGCTGCTGCAGCCTTGTATTCCTCTGGCTCCACCGGAAAATTCAGTTCCTGCATCGTATAGCCATAGACATGGCTGTCGATAGCGTTCCGTGCCCAGTCCGCCTGGGCATAGGTGAAACCCGCTCTCACCAGACACCCCACTGTTGCATTGATATCGCACATGATTTCTTCGCCGATAGTGATTTCCGAGATCAGCAGTGTGGACGCCCAGCGATGGCGCAGCAATGCGCGCCTCATGGAATGTGCTCGCCGCCGCATCATCTCCTGCCATTCACCGCCGACTACCGGGCTTTCAAATTCTGCAACCACCCGGTTGAGCATCAAATGGAGCAGATCATCCTTTCCCGCAACGTGATTGTATAGCGACATCGCGGTCACACCCAGCGAACTGGCCAGTTTACGCATTGACAAGGCTTCAAAACCATCCCCATCGGCCAGTTCCATCGCTCTGCTCACAATCTTGTCAGCGTTTAACGATCTGTGTTTTTTGGGTTTTTCAGCTTGGCTCATGGACAATATTATAAAGTGAACGATGCGGGCTTGACACATATACACTGTATATTTATAGGTGATCGCTGTCAAACATACACTGTATATATTTTTGAAACCAATACTCTGCAACTCTGGAGACCCAGCCATGCCTCTTGCCACAAAAATTTCAACCCTCTGGATCATTGTCGTGCTCAACATGATCTTCGCCGATATTTTGTCTTTCATGTACCCTGAATTTCTGGCTCAAATCACAACCGGCAAGGTCGAGGGCATTACGATCACACCGCTGTTTCTGCTGGTGGCTGCCGTTTTTATCGAAGTTGCCATCGTGATGATTTACCTGACACGGGTTTTGAGTCCACGCACCAGCCGCTTGGCCAACCTGATGGCGGTCGCGATCACTGTCCTGTTCGTTATCGGCGGCGGATCACTAACACCACACTATATTTTCTTCGCCTCGATTGAGGTGCTCACCATGCTCTACATCGCCTACCTGGCCTGGACGTGGCCGCAGGTTCAACAGACGTGAGTGGCACCTTGGCCGTAGTTCGTCACCGTAATTCCCAGTCGCGCCAAACGCATGATAACCGCCATTGTGCGCCAGCTGGAAAGTCGTGACGAAGCTGATACTTCCACCCAAATCATCAGCAGCCTCGCCTCAGTCTATCGCGATTTCCGTGAAGCAGGTAACTTTACCAAAGTGCTGGATAAGTTGGGTGGCGATGAGGAGTAACAATTCCCTTTGCGCACTTGGCATAATTCGCTACATATTCCGGTATGAAAAAAACTGCCAAATCCGCTGCGCCTAAACTGACACAAGACCAGCGCTACATGCATGCCGCAATACGTTATGCGCGGCGCCATGCGGGAGTTACCGGCACCAATCCCTCTGTTGCCTGTCTGATTGTCGCTGGTGAGAAAGGCAATCAGTGGATTGCCGGGCGTGGCATTACGGCTGTTGGCGGGCGGCCTCATGCTGAACCGGTGGCGCTGGAAGAAGCGGGGAAATTTGCCAAAGGAGCCACAGCCTATGTAACGCTGGAACCCTGCGCCCATCACGGAGCCACCCCGCCTTGTGCTACCACCCTGATTGAAGCGGGTGTGGAAAGAGTTGTTGTAGCCCAACTCGACCCCGATGGACGCGTCAATTCCAAAGGCCTGCACATGTTGCGTGAAGCGGGTATCAAAGTGCAAAAAAACATCGAAACTGAAGAAGCCGCCTGGGGTTTGCGCGGATATTTATCGCGCAAAACGAAATCCAGACCCTGGGTTATTCTTAAACTGGCCGTTACTGCCGATGGTTATCTGGGCCTGCGCGGTGCCGCCAATATTGCCATTAGCGGGCCGGTTGCCAATGCCCAGACCCATCTGTTGCGCGCGCGAATGGATGCGATACTGGTGGGTTCTGGTACAGCAATCATCGATGAACCTGCACTGACCTGTCGCCTGAGCGGCCTTGAAAACCGCTCGCCAATCCGCATTTTTGTGGAGAATGACAAACCCGTGCCAACCAATTCAAAAGCCATTAAAACCGCTTCCCGGGTGGAAACCTTCATCGCCTGCCCCCAGGAAAAACTGGAAGAGCGAAAACAGCAGCTTGCAGGAACGCACTGCAAGTTCATCGCCTGCGACACCAGGGATGGAAAAATTGCCCTGCCCGAATTGCTGGCTGACCTGGCCGATACCGGAATTTCCACACTGATGGTTGAAGGCGGCAAAAAGATTGCCGAGAGTTTTCTTGAAAATATGCTGGTTGATGAAATCCTGTTATATGTCTCGCGCGACAAAATGGCCGATAAACCCAAGGCAAAAACCAACGCCAACTGGATATCCTGGCCCACATTGCCCGATGCAATCCCTGAAGGGTTTCATATCAAGGGTCATTGGCAGTATGGCACGGATAAGGCCATTCGCATGGTAAGGGATTGATAGGATAAAACATGTTTACAGGCATCATCACCCATATCGGCACATTGAGCGGGATAGAAGTACGCGACTGCGGAAAACGCTTCACCATTCACTCAGCCATTGATTCGACCTCAATCGACATCGGCGCATCAATCGCCCATAACGGCGTTTGCCTCACGGTGGTCGACAAATCCGGCAAAGGTGAAGAGAGTTACTACCAGGTTGAAGCCTGGGAGGAGGCTCTGCGCCTGACAACGTTGGGAAACTGGCAGGTTGGCGCGAAAATCAATCTGGAACGCGCGCTGAAAATCGGCGATGAACTGGGCGGCCATCTGGTCAGTGGTCATGTGGATGGTGTAGCAAAAGTTACTGCCATGAAACCCGAAGGCGAAGCCACACGCTTTTCTTTGCAGGCCCCCCAAGCGCTGGCAAAATTTATTGCCCCCAAAGGTTCTCTTACCCTTGATGGAACTTCATTGACCGTCAATCAGGTTGAAGGCGCGGTTTTTGATGTGTTGCTGATCAAACACACACTTGAAGTCACCAGTTGGGGTTCGGTAAAAGCCGGTGATAGGCTTAATCTGGAAATCGACCAGATGGCGCGTTATGCTGCAAGGCTGTCTGAATACAACGCCGATTGAGCGTTGAAAACATATTGT
>JAKISV010000164.1 GCA_021648425.1 Rhizobiaceae bacterium | reverse complement strand
TGGTGCTGGCACGCATTGAGGGTGCTCCTGAAGGAACCAAGGGCATATCCTTGTTCATCGTTCCCAAGTTTATACTCGATAAGGATGAAAACCCTGGCGAATCCAATGGCGTCAAATGTGGCGCTATCGAAAAGAAAATGGGTATTCATGCCAATTCCACCTGCGTGATGAACTATGATGAAGCCACCGGCTATCTGCTAGGTCAGGAAAACAAAGGCCTGCGCGCCATGTTCACGATGATGAACGAAGCGCGTTTGGGCGTGGGACTGCAAGGGTTGGCAATTTCCGAAGTTGCCTATCAAAATGCCGTTGAATATGCGCGTGAAAGAATTCAGGGGCGCGCATTATCGGGTGCAAAATTTCCTGACAAAAAAGCTGACCCGATCATTGTCCACCCGGACGTGCGCCGTATGCTGATGAACATTCGCGCCTTCAATGAAGCAGGACGGGCATTCATGTTGTGGACCGCATTGAAGGGCGACATCTCTCACCGTGCGGATTCGCAAGAAGAGCGCCAGGCGGCAGATGACATCATGGGGCTGGTGACGCCCATCGTGAAAGGTGTTTTGACCGACAAGGGTTTTGAAAATGCCGTACAGGCCCAGCAGGTTTATGGCGGGCACGGTTATATTCACGAGTGGGGCATGGAACAGTTTGTACGTGATGCGCGTATTGCGCAGATTTATGAAGGCACCAACGGTATTCAGGCGCTTGATCTGGTTGGGCGTAAACTACCCAAGGATGGCGGGCGCGCCATGCGTGCTTTCATGGAGGAAATTGATGCTTATACCAAATCGCACAAGGAAAACGAGGCCATGCAGGTCTATACGGTTCCTTTGCGTGCGGGTGCTAAAAGCCTCAATGAAGCAACGATGTGGCTGATGCAAAATGCCGTGCAGGAACCTGATAATGCCGGTGCGGGCTCAACGGATTTTATGCATTTGATGGGGCTGGTTGCCCTTGGTTATATGTGGGCTATTATGGCTGATAAAGCGATGAGCGCGATTGAAGCGGGTACTGGTGACAAGCAGTTTTATGAAAACAAACTGATAACCGGACGCTATTTCATGGAACGCATCATGCCGGAAGCTAGCGCCCATCTTGCCCGTATTCAGTCGGGCAGCACAACAATGATGGCGCTGGATGCTGAACAATTTTGATGGTGGTAAATTACCAGCCACGAGAATAATACCAAGGAGACAAGACCATGCCTGATGCATTTATTTTTGACCATGTGCGCACCCCGCGCGGGCGCGGTAAAAAGGATGGTTCGCTGCATGAGGTGCCAGCCGTGCGCCTTGCGGCCAAAACGCTGGAAGCAGTACGTGACCGCAATGGTCTCGATACCACCAAAATCGATGATGTTATTCTTGGATGTGTTGACCCGGTAGGGGAAGCGGGTTCAGATATCGCGCGCGCTGCTGTATTTGAAGCGGGTTATGACAATCAGGTGCCGGGTATGCAGATCAACCGGTTTTGTGCATCAGGTCTTGATTCGGTGAATATGGCCGCCTCAAAAATCAAGGCAGGCAGTGAAGATATTGTTATTGCCGGTGGCGTTGAATCAATGAGCCGGGTGGGTATGGGCATGTCGGGCGGAGCCTGGCCGATGGACCCTTCGGTTGCGGTTCCCTCCTATTTCATGCCCCAGGGCATTTCAGCCGATCTGATTGCTTCCAAGTGGGGTTTTTCACGCGATGATGTGGATGCCTATGCGGTGGAAAGTCAGAAGCGTGCAGCACAAAGCTGGGAAGAAGAACGATTTAAAAACTCCGTTGTTGCGGTCAAAGACCAGAACGGCATCACCATTCTCGATAAAGACGAGCACATGCGCCCAGGCACCAATATGCAATCGCTGGCTTCACTCGATGCGTCATTCGTGATGATGGGTGAAATGGGTGGATTTGATGCGGTGGCCATTCAGGCGCATCCGGATGTGGAGGCCGTCAACCATGTGCACCATGCGGGTAATTCATCAGGCATTGTCGATGGTGCGGCAGCCGTGTTGCTTGGTTCCAAACGTGGCGGCAAAACTATGGGGTTAGAGCCGCGCGCCAAAATCCGTGCCTTCGCCAATATCGGCTCCGACCCGGCCCTGATGCTAACCGGGCCAATCGATGTGACAGAAAAACTGCTCAAGCGCTCGAAAATGAAAATTGAAGATATCGACCTGTTTGAGCTAAATGAAGCGTTTGCCTCGGTTGTATTGCGTTACATGCAGCATTTCGAAATTTCCCACGACAAGATGAATGTCTGTGGTGGTGCAATCGCCATGGGGCACCCGTTGGGCGCTACAGGCGCAATGATTTTGGGCACAGTGCTTGATGAGTTGGAGCGGCGTGATTTGAATACTGCGCTGGTAACGCTTTGCATTGGTGCAGGCATGGGAACTGCAACGATTATTGAACGGGTGTGAGGGAGTAACGCACATGACTTACAAAAATTTCACACTCGACACAGACAAAGACGGCATCGTTCTTGTCACCTGGGACATGCCCGGCAAATCGATGAATGTCATTGACCAGCAGGTGCTGGAAGAATGGGAAGCCATCGTTGATGACGTTGCGGCTGACGAGGCGATCAAGGGTGCCGTAATCACCTCAGCCAAGAAAACATTTGGCGCGGGTGCTGATCTCACCATGTTGCAGGGGATGCTGGCCGACTTCAAAAAACAACAGGCAAAAGGTGGCGACAGTGAAGCTGCGGCCAAGTCATTGTTTGATGCAGCTTATCGCTTGAACCTTTTATTGCGTAAACAGGAAACCTGCGGCAAACCATTTGTGGCAGCGATTAACGGCATGGCTCTGGGCGGCTGCCTCGAAATTACACTGGCATGTCATGCACGTGTTATGGTTGATGATCCAAAAGTCAAAGTCGGGCTGCCGGAAGTTAAAGTCGGGCTTTTCCCCGGTGGTGGCGGCACCCAGCGTGTACCGCGTTTGATCCACCCGCAGGAAGCATTACAGTTCCTGTTAAAAGGCGGTAATTTTGACGGTGCGAAGGCAAAAAAGCTAGGTCTGGTGACAGAAGTGGTGCCAGCCGGCGAACTGATTTCCACTGCAAAAAAACTCATTCTTGACGGGCTGAGCGCGGTGCAGCCCTGGGACCAGAAAGGCTATCGCCTGCCCGGTGGCCAGGTTTATTCTCCAGCCGGTTTCCAGCTCTTTCCACCTGCCAATGCGATTTATCGCCGCGAGACATATGACAATTATCCAGGCGCGCGTGCAATTATGAAATGCGTTTATGAGGGCTTGATCCTGCCGATGGATACGGCGTTAAAAGTGGAAAGCCGCTATTTTGCACAGGTGCTGCAAACAACAGAAGCCTCAATGATGATCCGCTCTTTGTTCGGCTCGCTGCAAGCGCTGAATAAAGGCGCGCGGCGTCCGATGGATGTTAAACCTTCCACAATCAAAACCGTCGGCATTCTTGGTGGCGGCGGCTTTATGGGGGCTGGTATCGGCTATGTTACAGCTAAGGCCGGCATTAAAGTTGTGCTGCTTGATCGCGATCTGGATGCAGCCGAAAAGGGTAAGGCTCATTCTGCAACGCTGATGGACAAGGCGATTGGCCGCAAAAGAGCAACCGCTGAACAAAAAGAACAGTTGCTGAAGCTGATCAGTCCCACATCTGAATACAGCGATCTGGCTGATTGCGATCTGGTGATTGAAGCCGTGTTTGAGGACAGTGAAATCAAAAAATCTGTGACTGAGCAGGCCGAGGCCCATATGAAGCCTTCAGCAATTTTCGCCTCTAATACATCAACTATTCCGATTACCGCTTTGGCCAAAAACTCTAAACGGCCTAAATCATTCATTGGTATTCATTTCTTCTCACCGGTTGACCGCATGATGTTGACAGAAATTATTATGGCTAAACGTACCGGCGACAAGGCACTGGCAATGGCGCTTGATTATGTTCGTGCCATTAAAAAGACGCCTATTGTTGTGAATGATTCACGTGGGTTCTATGTCAATCGCTGCGTACTTCGTTATATGAGTGAAGCCTATAACATGTTGATTGAGGGTATTCCGGCACCGATGATTGAGACCGTTGCCAAAATGGCCGGTATGCCGATCGGGCCATTGTCACTCAATGATGAAACTGCCATCGATCTCTCCCATAAAATTCTGCACCAGACCATTCGTGACATGGGTGAAAAAGCCGTTGATCCGCGCCATGTGGAGCTGGTGGATAATCTGGTGGAAAACCACGGTCGTCTTGGCCGTAAAAACCTGAAAGGGTTTTATGACTACCCTGATAAACCAAAGAAGAAGCACCTGTGGCACGGATTAAAAGACCTCTATCCCCAACAGGACCCCGACGAAGTGGATGTGGAAGAAATCAAAAACCGTTTCCGTGCCACCATTGCGCTGGAAGCAGCACGCTGCGTTGAAGAAGGTGTGGTGGTTGATGTTCGTGAAGCCGATATCGGCTCTATCCTGGGCTTTGGTTTTGCGCCGTTCACCGGTGGAGCGATTTCCTATATCGACGGCATGGGTTCAACTGCATTTGTTGATATGTGCAAAAAACTTCAGAAGAAATACGGTAAACAATTCAAGCCGAACAAGTTGCTGTTGCAAATGGCCCAGAGCGATGAAAAATTCTATGACCGTTTTAATCCCTACGGAAAAGAAAAGCAGGCCGCATAGGCTGCTGTCGGTTAAAGTAAATCAAGGGCAGAAAAATAATTGATGCACGGACTCGACAGGATTGCGTTGTTTCTATAAAGATAGAGGAATAATTTCCTCTATCTGGCAATCTCCTGGAGGCTCCCCCGTGCTTTCACATGACAGAATTTGGGCAGCAATTGACGCTTTAGCCCAGGACAAACGCCTCACACCCTCCGGTTTGGCTCGCCGCTCGGGGTTGGATCCTACCAGTTTCAACAAGTCCAAAAGAGTCACCAATTCAAACCGCCTGCGCTGGCCTTCAACGGAATCAGTATCCAAGGCGTTGAATGCCACCAATACTACACTGGCAGAATTTTTGTCTTATGTGCAGGGCGAAAAAATTGATACTGACGAAAATGCCAGCAACCTGTTGCCTACTGCCCATCTTATACCTTTGCTTGGAATGGCGCAGGCCGGCGTTGGCGGATTTTTTGATGATGGCGGGTTTCCCGCCGGGCAGGGCTGGGATGAAATAGATTTTCCGCGCGCTGAACATGATTCAATCTATGCGCTTGAAGTATCAGGCGATTCGATGCTCCCTTTATTTCGCGATGGAGATGTGCTGATTGTTGCGCCTAATGCCAGTGTTCGCAAGGGTGACAGGGTGGTTGTCAAAACCCTTGAGGGAGAGGTAATGGCAAAAATATTGCAACGCAAAACCGCACGCACTGTTGAACTTCTGTCTCTCAACCGCGAACATGAAGACCGCAAGTTTGATATCGAAGAGTTGGAATGGGTGGCACGGATTATCTGGGCCAGCCAGTAAAAACAGGTCACCGGGATGCGGATGATTTTGTTCCTTATTGTGATTTTTGCGGCAGGCATTGGTGTGCTGTGGTTGTTGCCTGTGCAGGAAAACACACAATCCGCTAAACGACCTGAATTCACTGAACCGCGCCTGCGAGTAGAGCCCGCCCGCAATGATATTCGCGATGTAACTCCTGAAGAAACGTTGCCTGGCCCAAAAATCAACAAGGACAAGATTGTGCGGTTGCCGGATATTGTTCCTCCCGCTCCGCCAAAAAAACCTGTCAAACCGCTGGTGCTGCGCAACCTCATTGTTCAAGAAGCAGGGGTGCTTTTGGCCGGGGAAATGATACTGAATATCGCAGGAATAAATTCCCTGGCGCTGGATGAAAAATGCAAAACGGCCAATGGAGAAAACTGGCCCTGCGGGCGATTTGCCCGAACAGCTCTGCGTGGATTAATTGGCAGCCGGGCAATTGAGTGCATACCAATTGGGGAACAAATTAATCCAGTTCAGGCCACCTGCAACGTTGGCAAACGGGATTTGGCTGGCTGGCTTGTTGCGCGGGGCTGGGCAAAAGATGCTAACGGCAGTTATGCGGATTTAATGACAAAAGCCAAAAATGCAAATACTGGCATGTGGCGCACCACACGGCCTTAAATTCCACTTGTTACTTATGTGACAAATTTTCCGGCAAGCCCATCTTTGATTAATTTGCGCGTGGCCTCTATGCCATAAAGAACCGCAAATGAGCCAAATCGTGGC
>JAKISV010000163.1 GCA_021648425.1 Rhizobiaceae bacterium | reverse complement strand
GCAGAACGCTTTATGCCTGGGCGCGAAATGCTGGCGGTGGTCACCGGATCAACATCGTCCGGGTATGTATTCATCTGCTGGGCTGATGAAACCCGGTACTGGTCATTTGGATATTGATCAGCAGGTTGCATTTGCGTGATTTGAGGTTGTTGTTGATATTGATTATTGTCAACAGAAGCAGTTTTGAATTGCTCAGGATCAAAGCGGGAAAAATCCGTACTGCAACCCGTACCGATAACAGCGATTAATCCAATAGCAGCAACCTGCTTTAGACAACGCACGCGATTACTCTTAACAACAACACGCATAATAATACCCGAATACACAAAGTTTTACTCGAGATGATTAGACACTGTTAATGTTACCGTAGGGTTAAGAATGGTTATAAAATCAAATAGGACAGTGCGATTTTTTTGCCATAGCCATGTTTGTCGCAGACACCCGCCATTCAGATCGCTTCGGAAATACCGGGGATAAATGGCTGATAGCGCACTTCAAACAGGTTTTCTATCTCAAAACGCGAACCAACTTTTGTCAGCTTCGTCAATATTTGCGTTTCATCCCCAGGACCTATAGGCGCCACCATCACCCCTCCTGAAGATAGGCGGTCCAAAAAACCTTTCGGCACTACATCAAATGAGCAATTGGAAACAATCCGGTCGAACAGTCCTTGTTCATCACCGCCATTTGAACCATCGGCAAGCAGAATGCGAACATTATCAAGTTCAAGACTTTTTAATCTGATGCGAGATTTTTCCTCAAGTGTACGATAGCGTTCTATTGAGATTACTTTCTCTGCAAGATTAGCGAGCAGAGCACTTTGATACCCCGAACCCGTACCCAGTTCGAGAACCTTAGCGTTTGGGGGCACATCCAGCGCGTGCAGCGTTCGCGCGACAAGGTCAACAGAAGTCATCATCTGTCCGCACTCAATGGGAAACTGGCCACGGTCGTAAGCTGCATCAAGATATATGACCGGTACAAAACTTTGCCTTGGCACCTGTTCAAACGCCGAAAGCAGCCGGTGGTCGGTTACACCCAGTTCCCGAAGACGCAACAACAACCCCGCGACCGCCTCGCGCTCATTTGCTTCACTGGCTTTGCTCATTTTGCTTTATCACCAATAATTCGGGCCAATTCACCGCGAAATCTGTCATGGGTCCAGTCCAGATGCACAGGCGTAATCGAGATACGGTTTTCCATCAATGCGATAACATCGCTTCCTTCGAGTTGCTCTGGAATATCTCGCCCAAAACGTAGCCAGTAATAAGGGATATTGCGGCCATCATGACGCTTTTCCATAAAGAGCCCATGATTTAAATTTCCCTGCCTCGTTATTTCCACACCACTTACTTCTTCCGGTTTGCAATTGGGGAAGTTTAAATTAATAAGCGTTCGGTGAGGAAATTTTGTGGCAATAAGTTTTTCCACCAGTGCCGGGGCATGATCAATGGTGGTTTGCCAATTAATGGAGCGCAGACCATCCGACCAGTCATAGGCCTGGGATAAGGCAATGGATGGAATACCCAGCAATGTGCCTTCCATGGCACCGGCAACCGTTCCCGAATAGGTAATGTCATCGCCAATATTCTGACCGCTGTTTACCCCCGACAAAATCAGGTCCGGCGGTTCGTCCATCAGTTCACGCACACCCATGATGACGCAATCGGTTGGCGTGCCTTTCAGGGCAAAGCGTTTTTCGTCAATTTTTCGAAGCCGCAACGGTTCATTCAAAGTCAGGGAATGCGCTAATCCGCTCTGGTCGCTTTGGGGTGCAACAATCCAGACATCGTTCGTAATTTTACGCGCAATTTCCTCCAGCACTTCCAGTCCGCGATCATGTATACCGTCATCATTGGTGAGCAAAATACGCATCAGGATTTAATCTCCACCGCTTCAATTTTCTCAAGCCCACCCATATAGGGCCGCAGGACATCGGGGATAGTAAGCGAACCATCTCCATTCTGATAGTTTTCCAGCACCGCAATCAATGCACGCCCAAGGGCTATTCCCGAGCCATTCAGCGTATGAACATGAGATATGGTCTTGCCGTCTTCATGGCGGTAACGTGCATTCATTCTTCGCGCTTGAAAATCATCACATAGGGAACAACTGGATATTTCACGATAGGCATTTTGTCCCGGAAGCCATACTTCGATATCGTATGTTTTGCGTGCGCAAAACCCAATATCGCCGGTGCAAAGGACAACAACCCGGTAATGCAGACCCAATTGTTTAAGCACCTCTTCCGCGCAGCCAATCAAGCGCTCCAGCTCATCCCTGGAACTTTCCTTGTCAGTAATTGATACCAGTTCCACTTTGTAGAACTGGTGTTGTCGCAACATGCCTCGTGTATCGCGACCAGCCGATCCGGCCTCCGAACGAAAACAGGCCGTCAGTGCTGTAAATCGCAACGGCAGTTGCTTTTCTTCCAATATATCTTCGCGAACGATGTTGGTAAGCGGCGCTTCTGCAGTGGGAATAAGCCAGCGTCCGTCTTCTGTTCGAAACAAATCCTCAGCAAATTTTGGCAGATTGCCAGTGCCATAAACCACCTCGTCTCGCACCAGCAATGGTGGCACAATTTCGGTGTATCCATTGTTGTTCGTGTGCAAATCAAGCATGAATTGGCCCAAGGCCCGTTCCAGTCGGGCGATTGCGCCGCTCAATATTACAAAGCGCGAACCCGCCAGTTTGGCTGCACGGTCAAAATCCATCAGGCCAACAGCAGAATTGGAGCTGCTCAATCCTTCGGCAATTTCAAAATGCTCTTTTGCTTCAAAATTCATTCCGGGCTTTTGGCCAACCAAACGAAGTTCCACATTGTCTGCTTCATCCCTGCCCTTTGGCGTATCGGCAAATGGCAGGTTGGGAATTGATGACATTGCGGTATTGAGCGCGGCTGTGAGTTCGCGCTCGCGCTCTTCGCCGTTTTGAACAAATTCTTTCAGCTGGGCTACTTCTGCGATAGTTTTCGCCGCCAGCGCTTCATCACCACTGGCTTTGGCCTTGCCTATTTCTTTTGAGGCCGTATTGCGCCGCGATTGGGCTTCCTGCAGTTTTGCCACATGAGTACGGCGTTCATCATCGAGCTTCAACAGTGTTGCCGCCTGCGGTTCCAGCCCGCGAAGGGCCAGGCCGGCGTCGAAATCTGAAGCGTTATCGCGAATCCATTTGATATCAAACATAGTGCACCGATTTTAGGGATTATTGAGAAGAAATGGGAGTCCTAAACTCAAGAAGAAACAGCTCCGTCATCTTCAAAATCATCATCGTTGGAAGCAGTTTCTTTTGAACTCTTTTTATCTGAAGAAGCCTTTTCCTTGGCGACAGAGGGTTTGTCTTCCGCGCCCGGCTCATCATCCTCCAGTGCTTCTTTTGCTGCTCGCTGTTTTTCAATAAAACGGGCGGAAAGAATTGAAATCTCATAGAGCAGCAATGTGGGTAGTGCCAAGCCCAGCTGACTGATTGGATCAGGCGGCGTTAACACAACTGCTGCAACAAATGCTGCGACAACGGCATATTTACGCTTGGATTTCAGCCCTTCCGATGTAACAAGGCCAACGCGTGCCAGCAGTGTGATTATCACCGGCAACTGGAATACCAGTCCAAAGGCAAATATCAGCGTCATGATCAGGCCCAGGTATTCACTGACCTTGGGCAGCAATTCAATCGTTGCGCGGCCATCGCCCCCTGTTTGCTGCATCGTCAGGAAAAAACCCATCGCCAATGGCATAACCACAAGATAAACCAGTGCCGAACCCATTACAAAAAGGATCGGCGTGGCAACCAGAAAAGGTAAAAACGCACCGCGTTCATTTTTATAGAGCCCGGGTGCGACGAACTTATAAATCTGTGTGGCAATCACCGGAAAGGCGATAAACAGCGAACCAAAAAGCGCAATTTTTAACTGTACGAAAAAGTATTCCTGAGGTGCCGTATAAATCAGCTTGATTTGCGTATCTTCACCAGCGGCCCGCTCGAACGGCACTACCAGAAAATTGAAGATATCGTCAGCAAAAATAAAACAGACGACAAAAAATATGGCAATCACAACAATTGCCTTCATCAGCCGCGAACGTAATTCTATCAGATGATCAATCAGCGGAGCGCTGGAATCTTCAATATCCTGCTCACTCATGCTGTTTTACTGCCCGTTGCGGTTTTGCGTTTGGCCGCTTGTCTTTTGGCCGGTGGTTTTTTCACTGCGGGTTTCTTGCGGACGGTTCGGGCCTTGGATGGAGCCTTTGAGGTCGCAGGTTTTGTCGGCGGTTTTTTAGCTGCTGCCTTTTTTACTTTTTTGGCTCTTGCTGGTTTTTTTGCCGGTGTGCCAATTGGTTTGGTGTCACTTACATCAGCACCGATTGCATCATCCACATCCTGCCCCAGAGAACCCATCAATTCATCAGCAGATTTGGTAATGTCATCCAGTGGATTATCAATTGTCGCAGCCTGACTGAAATCCTTTTTGATTTCATCAATTTCGGCTTCTTTTAGTGCATCGGAAAACTGCCGCTGGAAATCACTGGCCATGCGGCGCATATTGCCAATCGATTTGCCGATTGTGCGAAGCATACCGGGCAAGTCCTTGGGGCCAACCACAAGGATCATCACCACGGCAACGACAAGCATTTCTGTCCAGCCAATATCAAACAATTGTCAGCTCCGGCGAATAAGGTAGATAACGATCTGCTGCAAGGGTGGCGGCAGACGGGAAATCAAAAGAGCAATTCAACTGGCTTTTGATTTCTCCTTCGCACTGCTAACGGTTTCGGTTTTTTCATGATCGATGGTTTCAGCAACCTCACTGTCATCATCCTTCAAACCTTTTTTGAAAGAATTGATGCCCTTGGCAACATCACCCATTAAACTGGATATTTTACCACGACCAAATAGCAGAACCACCACAACAGCGACGATTACAATCTGCCAGATACCTATTTGTCCCATACTGATTTACTCCTGATAGGAAATTTGCCACGCATTTGTCATTTCGGTATTCTCACAACACCATACTATCGCAATAGCGCGACTGCCTGCAAGAGTCCTTCGGACCTGCGGCGTGTTTCTTTACATATAAGGTGAATGAGCGCAAATCGCAAAAGAAATTACTTCTGCTGAGTATTTATTTGTCTTCAAACAGCATAATTGCTGATAAATTCGTCGAAATCGAAACCATATTGAGCTCTTTGGGCAATAATCCTGCATTAACCCGCACCTTGATAGGTTCTTCATGCCCAGGCAGATAAACCTCCAATAATTCAACAATCCCCATAAAGCGCCGCTTTACTACCTGGCCCAACACGCGCTGCGTATAGTCGGTTTTACGCCGCTTTTTGCTGAGGGATGTTTCCACATGGATATCAGACAATCGAACACAGGCCACAACCTTAGCCCCCTGCGCCAGGCCATCGGCCTTCACCTGGCCAAAGGGGGTATTGATCTTTTCGTCTTTCACACTTGCGTGAAATATATTCAGTTCAGTGAAAAACTCCGCCGCAAATCGGCTTTTGGGTGAATAATATAATTCATTACAGCTACCGGTTTGAATGATTTTGCCGTCTTTCATCAGGGCAATGCGATCGGACACCCGAAGCGCTTCTTCAGGATCATGGGTAACAATAATCACCGTTGACCTTGTATCGCGCAATAATTCAATCGTTTCTTCGCGAATTGCATCGCGCATTCGCGCATCAAGACCGGAAAATGGCTCGTCCATCAGCAATATTCCCGGACGCGGTGCCAATGCTCGCGCCAACGCTACACGCTGCTGTTCTCCACCTGATAGTTGATGAGGATAGGAATGCTGATATCGCAACAATCCAACCCGCGACAATATCCGGCGAGCCTGTTCATCCGCCTCTGCACCCGGCAGCGCATCCAGGCCAAATTTTACATTTCCCAGAACTGTCAAATGAGGAAACAGCGCATAATCCTGAAAAACCAGCCCGATACCGCGTTTTTCCGGTACAACAAAAACTCCTGTATCGCTCATTGTGCGACCATCGATCGACACTTTACCCCCACACGGATGTTCCAATCCGGCAATGATGCGCAACAATGTGGTTTTGCCTGAGCCTGATGGCCCCAGAAGACTGAGCACTTCACCGGGTTTGATATCCAATGATATATCGCTCAGAATCTCAACATCCCCATAGCGGGTGCAAATATTTTCAACGGCAATATGTGAAGCAATGGAAACACCAAACGTGTTTCG
>JAKISV010000162.1 GCA_021648425.1 Rhizobiaceae bacterium | reverse complement strand
GGTAAGTCCACTGATTTGCGCCTGTGAAATTAATTGTATCACCAGATGGAGAAAACTCTGAAACCCCGGCATCGCCAGTAAAAGGTACAATCTGTGATGTGGCAGTTGCACTCTGATCGACGGTTCCTGGTTGGCCAATAGCCGGGTAACAGGTAATTCTGCCACGCCAGGGAAAAGCGGGTTGAGAAGCGTCACCTTCGGGGTTGGGCAGCACATTTCCTGGCGGAATATCCATCATCAGGAATGGATAAAACGTAGTTTTTAATCCACGCGAACGCAAATCTGTAATTGCTTCAATTACAGATTTATCTGTGGGGGTGGAACCATAGGCGGGGCGGCCGCTAATTTTCGAAATCTGGTGAGCTGAGGCCGGATTGATTCCAGATACCATCCAGGGATGACCGTCTGCGTCGATATCAAGGCGCTCAACACCGGGTTTAACGCCACAATTTTCGACTCTCAAATCATCGCCAAACCAGGCGACAATCAGTGATACAGTTTTCAGATTAGGACAAAGCGCCTGCAATTCATCTATCGAAGCCGACCAGTCGCTTTGAGCAACAAGTACATGGCGATTATGTGTAATCGTGTCGCCATTGGCGTTGGTGGAAACCAGCTTTTCTGGAGAATATCCAAAGGCTGTGGAGCCGGGAATGACGCAGACAGATTTTATCGACTGTTCAAATTCGCCGATTGTCCGTATTACCTCAAATGTCATTTGGGGGATTCTATTGCCAAAATCGCCAAGCGGAAAATCTTCAAATACAACATAGGCCAACCCGCGATAGGCGGGCGTATTGCCTGGCGATTGCAAAGCTTCGATAAGCGGGTCGGATTGCTGAACCTGGGAGCCATGATAAATACGGTGTTTGAACTTTGGAAGATCAAGCTCTTTGCCATCAGCCCAAATTCTGCCAATTCTTGATACAGGCCCCGCACATATGCCCACGGCGAAATTCGCATTATAACTGTATTCGGTTACTGTTTTCGACTGGCCCGACTGCCCGCCCTTGCCGCCTTGCGTTGTCTGGCTTTGAACTTCTTCAAAACGAGTTGCCCATATGATCTGCCCGCCAATCTGGGTACGGCCATAAACTCTGGGAACAGGTGCCCCCTCATTGGAGGTGAGAACCCTGGACTGAGCCAGCCTGGGCCCGGTAATCACCTGGTCCTTTTCGAATATTTTCTGATCTATTGCATAACCTGCAGCAGCCCCTACCGCCCGACCTATCGCCGCGCCAAAGGGGCCACCTATTGCGCCGCCAATCGCAGCACCCGCAACCTGAAGTACAATTGTTGCCATTAGTCGATAATCCCGGGAAAAATGTAAATGCCGGCAATGCGTTTTTGCCAGTCGTGCACCAGCGAACTTTCCACCACACCGGCTTTCTCATAGGCGTGTATAAATCTGTTGTCAGGTGCCATAATGCCAAGATGCTTCACAACTGACGTTTCACGCCAGCGAAACAGCAGAAGATTGCCAGGTTGCGGAATATTGCTTTTTGATTTCTGAAAGTATCTGCCAACCACGCCAGCCAGAATCTCTTCACCGCCGACTTCTCCCCAATCAGGAGAGTAGTTTGGGGTTGATTGGGGTTCGTCTCCGACAATTTCACGCCAGATTCCACGCACAAGTCCCAGGCAGTCGCAGCCAACATTTTTTTGCGAGGCCTGATGTACATAAGGCGTATTCAACCACTGTCGGGCAATGCCGACTATATATTCTGAGGTTAACGACAAACTCATTTTACGATTACCCCACCATCCAGATTATTAGAATTGCTGACATAGGAAAATATGAAATCAGCGCCAGGCATATGGGGAAATCCACGGAAATTCAGGCTGTTGGAAAATTTCGTTTTGCAAGCGGAAAACTTCTTGTTGCACCCGGCGGTTATCTTGAACGTATCGCCAGATACAGGTGGAGCCGGTAGTGTTTTCCAAATTTGCAGCTTTGTATCTGAGCCATCCTTCGAATGTCTGGAAATTTCAATTGATATTCCCTCATTCTCCCCTGATAGCCACAGCAATAGGCCATTGGAAAACCAGCCTTCGCTGAAAGGCGTAATGCCACTCACGGATATTTGCCTGAAATCATCATAATTGATGACGCTACCAAAACCGGTGTAAACATCACTGGACAAATCAATTGCACAGCGTTCATCCCCCAAATTGGCCTGACACTGGCGAACAAAATGCTCCCCCTGGGTTTGGTCCAGCTGACTTTCGAGGGTTTGAAGATTGGCCTTAAACAACCCATCTTCTTCCATTATTTCGCCAACATGATAGACATTTTCCAACAGGTATTCTTGTGGAGACATCCAGTTGACCACTAACACCTCAACACGTGCGCCATCATATTTGTCGGCCCTAATATCTTTTTGCGAAAGCTTTTCAGATGAAAGAGCCCCCAGAACCTCGACACCGTTTGCAGCCAGACCAATTGAATTTTCAGAAATTGTAGAATCCATACCACTCATCGGTTGATACAGGGTTCCAGCTACATTGAGGCCCCTGTCATGTTCGGTAAAACCAAGGACCCGGCCATCACGACGGATAATTTTCCAACACCTGCAAATCGTGGTCGATTGACCTTTGAGATGATTAGAAAATGATGAAGGTATATTCCTCATGATTTTATCTCTATCAAGGGAATGGAAGGTATTTCACCAGCTTTGAAAGCGCTCAGGTTTACCGCTATTTCATCGGTATCAAATCGTACAGGCACATCAAATTCATACCCGGCAGTAACGGGTTCATTTACAGCAGGAATAGAAGCAGGCAGAAAAAAGACCTCGCCGGTAGTGTCATCAATAGTGAAGTCTACTCCCTCATTTTGAACGTTACCATTGACGGCTATAAGAAGCGTCGAACCAGTCGGTTTTTGTATGTTTCGATAGTACCCCGTGGGTTGCAAGCCGTACTGTTTACGTAACTGATATTTAGTGAGCACTCCATCACCAATACCAAGAAACTGATCCGAGGCAGAAATCCCCTGGGAGGATTTACATGATTTGAAGTCCAACGGATCACGAAAACGAAAACCGTATAGCCGCCCCCTGCGCTCTTCAAAAAATGCGATTACCTCTTGCAAATCATCGATTGTCTTAACGCCGTAACCTGCATTGAAATTCCTGCGGGAATCTGCCCATCTTGTATTTCGTTTTTCATGGCCTGATACGAGGGAAACGATTTCTGTTCTTCGAACAGGGCCGCCAATTACCCCCAGAGATATGTCGACTGGGAAGCGTGTTTCATGGAAATGCTGTAATTCCGGCATGATGAATTAATCCTGAAATACTAAAGGGCGCGATTGCCACGCATTACGGCGCGCGCGAGCATTGCGGTTATTTGGGTTTGGGAGCGACGGAAACTGCCAACATCGGTAGCGTTGACGTTAAAGACGATATTTACGCCGGAATTACCTGAAGCAGCTGCGGCCACGCCCAGCTTTCCGTCTGCGCCGCGAGACAGTGGCAAAATGGCCTCCGCACCCGCTTCACCCATCAGGCCGGTACCGCCGCTGAAATTGAAATAACTTGGCGAAGCGACAACGCCGCCTTTAGCAAATGGAACCAGACCTTGTGGTCCAAATGCACCACCCTGAGCGAATTTTGGAATGGCATTTGATCCTGAAAGAACTGATTCCATAAACTGCGAGAAAATATTCTCAAGAGGTTTAAAGGCAGAATTCAGAGCCATTTGGGACAGGCGCATTGCAATTGATCTAATGGTATCTTCAAAACTTTTACCCTTGATGATTGCCTGGCTAAGCGAATTGGAAAATACCGATCCAAAATTTTTTGAGCTGGCGGTTATGCGGCTCATGGCTGCATCAAATCCGCTGGTATCGGCTTCAACGGCGACTACCAAATTGTCTTTATTTTTCAAGCTGAACACCCTTTATTGTTTATTGTCTGGAAATTTGCGGGCCATTTCCAGGAACCCTTCGCGACCAAGCGGTAGTTCGTCAGATTTTTTGTGAAATGACAGGGCATGAAATATTTCACGAGGCGTCATTTGCCAGAAATCTTGAGAATTTAGCCGCAGAAACCCAAATCCAAAACGCTGGATCATTTCCCAGGGGAAGGGTTGAATTTCTACGGCGTGATGGGGTTTAGCGAGGGATCCTCCCCGACTTCGTTTAACTCATTGGCATTGGTGTCATCCGTAAAAGTCGCAGTCAGCAAATCTGCCACGATGCGCGCATAGCCGGTTAATCCATCATTTGACCTCATTTGCGCCACTTCATCATCAGCGATGTCATGGCCCCCGCCGCGCAAGCCGACCGCGATAATTATCTGCATATCTTTTGCCGACAATCGTCCCGAGGAAAACCGTCTGGCTAATGCAGTAATATCCTCTTCACCCAGCCTTGCTTCAAGTTCGGCCAATGCGCCAAGCGTTAAACAAAGTTGCCAGTCTCGACCATCAAGGGTGGCTGAAATTTCGCCACGATATTTATTTTTGTGTTTCATCAGGCTGCTACCGTGAAGGTCAGTTCGCCAGCTGATTCAAGCACCAACTCAAAGGTTATTTCTGTGTTGTGCTGACCGGAATATTCAAGCGTGGTGATTTGGAAAAGCCCTTCCACAACGCCAAAGTCCGGAATGATAATTTGCCAGGAATGAATTGCGCCATCAAAAAATGTAGCGCGCGCAAGTTCATCAGAAGTCTGATCTTTGAATATTCCTGATCCGTTGATTGAAGCTGTGCGCAGCCCTGCACCTGCCAGTAATTCACGCCATCTTCCTGCAGATTCTGAATCAGTTGAATCTACCGATTGTGTATTGAATGAAATCTGGCGTGAACGAAGGCCGGCGATGGTTTCATAAGATCCGTTACCGGCAGTATCAATCTTCAACAGAAGATCTTTGCCCTTTTGTGCTACCATTGGGGTGTCCTGTATGTTTGTGTTGTTGAATCTGGTTTAAGCGATTGGTTCGGTTATCACCCGGAATGTGGATATGCCGAGGAATGCCTGGTATTTATCGTGAGTTTCAATTGCTGAATTTTCGTGGGTGAAATTGATGATGTGATGTTCATCCATCGCACCAATCAGGCCAGTTAATACCTCGATCAAAACTTCCTGGATCAGGTAAATTTCCTTGCGTCCGTTTTCTCGTGTCCATGAATGAAGCTCGAATTCATGTTCCATTCCACTTTCACTATCGGTACTCCAATCCAGATGATTTGACCTACCGAATGTCACATAGGGTGGGTGCTGGTTTGGCGGTACATCATCATAGATTCTACCGGGCCCTATCAGGGTGGCTAGTTGAGCATTGGCTGCAAGGGAAGTGTAAATTACGCCCTGCACTTCTAATCCTGGATGGCTCATGAATTTCTCTTGCGAGTTAAGCGATCAGCTGACCGCGTTGTTTTGTAAGTGTTTTTCCTGATGCCCGTCTGCGTGTTTTTTTCAATGTCCTGGACCAGGGTTCTCAAAAATTGAGCAACAGTTGAGATTGAAGAATTACCTTCTATTTTCATTGTCGGCTTCATATCAATTCCTCACAGGAGCAGATCAGGTATCGTTTTGTTTCATCGGGATCAAAAACCGTATTGATCAAAAACACCCGCCCCGATTTGGTAAACCGCATCTGTGGCAAACAGTCATCGCGCCAGCGTATTGTGATTTTATGAGCGATCTGTGGGTTTTCAGTGCCGACTTCCATCTGCCGCGATATCGTTACTGGTTCAATCGCTCCCCAGACATCTGCAACTAACTTCCAATCGGTTTCGAAGCCACCGCTGCCGTCGGGCTGTTCATTTTGGAATTCAAGGCTCAGCCTGTGGCGTAACTTACCCGGATCAACGCTGGAATATGCCATTACAATTTTACCTTAATATAAGGAGCCAGCAATTTGTTGAGCCCTGAAGGGTTTGAAAGCGGTTGATCGGCGGGGCGAATAGCGCCGCGAAATTCATACCAGTGGGAAACTGTCAGCAGAATCGCGCGAATAATATCTCCAGGCACATCGATGCCAGTGGCACCAAATCCAACCTGCAGATCGATTTCGAACCCATTCAGTTTTTGGCCAAGAACAACTGCGGTCTTGATCCAAAGGCGAGCCGGGCTGGAATATAAATCGAATTCGTAGTCCTCAGAGGGAAGTACCTGCGCATCACCTTGCTGGTCATAATAGCGCAGTGCCTCCAGAACCAGAATTGGAGTTAGGGGGATTATCAAAACATTGTTTGGGGGCAATTCATCATAATATAGCCGCCAGGTCTGACTGATTAACTTTCGACC
>JAKISV010000161.1 GCA_021648425.1 Rhizobiaceae bacterium | reverse complement strand
TGCCAAGTGCCTTAGCCGTTTTATCACCAATGCCATCAATCAATTGCACATCGTCAATAAAACCCGTCCCTGCTTTAAGGCTGGCAGTGCCTGCGGCAGCGGTACTGGAAACAAAACTTGCCCTGCCGCCAGAAGAAGAACTGCCTGAAGCTCCTCCACTCGCCGATCCCGAGCCTCCTCCGCTACCCGATGAAGAACGGCCTGAACCACCTCCAGCACCTGACTGAGAGCTGCCGGAAGCACCGCCAGTTCTTGAATGAGAACTGCCCGAAGCACCGCCGTGTTCACCCATGACTGCAGGTGCGCCCAAGCCGCTCAAAGACGTTTCTGTTGTGAGATCCGTACTGTCATCATCCAGTTCCTCAGGCAATACCAGATTAAGGAAGATGGCGATAAATGCCGCAGGCAACAAGCCCGAAGTCAGCAGAACTTTTGCGGTATCCCCGGTATGCTGCACCGCATCAGGAACCAGATAAAGCCCCAGGCCCACAGCCAGTGAGGTTGCAAAAATCACCATATTACGGCGATTCCATTTGACATCTGAAAGCATGTTAACGCCCGCAGCCGCCACCATGCCAAACATGATAATCACACCACCACCCAGTACATTAATGGGGATGGTTGAAACAGCTGCGCCAAATTTGGGTATCAGTCCGGCAATGACCAGGAACAAAGCACCTATCGTCACCACATGACGGCTCATTACACCAGTCATCGATATCAGACCGACATTCTGGCTGAATGATGTATTGGGCAGGCCGCCAAAAACACCGGCCAGTGCCGTACCAAAACCATCGGCAAAAGTAGCACCCTGAATTTCGCTGTCCGTTGCTTCGCGTCCCGCCCCTCCTTTTGTGATACCAGAAACATCGCCCACCGTTTCAATCGCCGATACAAATGCCATCAGACACATGCCGATGATGATTGCCCAGTTTATTTCAAATCCCCATCTGAACGGATTTGGAACTGCAAACCATGAGGCTCTGTCGATACCGGCAAAACTAACCTGGCCCATCATCCATGCAACCAGATAGCCAGCTAAAAGTCCCACAAGAACTGCCGCAACAGACATCATGCCACGGGTGAAAAACTTCAACGCCAATGTGACAAGTATCACCACCAGAGCAGGAAACCACATAGCCATGGTTCCAAATTCCGGTTTGCCCATCAATGGCACACCGCCAGCAGCATATTGAATGCCCACTTTAACAAGCAGCACACCAATCAGCAAAACGATCAGGCCGGTTATCAGCGGGGGAAGTGCAAAACGAATTTTCTTGACAAAAAATCCAAGGATAAAATGAAACAATCCCCCGATTATCACGCCGGTCATCAACCCGCCAAGGCCGGCAACGCCCGCTCCCGCCATAGCCGGTATCATCACCGGCAGATAGGCAAAACTGGTACCCTGAACAATCGGTAATTTTGCACCGACGGGGCCAAATCCAATAGTCTGGATTAAAGTGGCAATACCGGCAAAAAGCATCGACATCTGTATCAGATAAACCAACGTTCCCGCATCAGGTGAACCAAAGCCGAACCCGGCAGCAAACGCAATAATAATTGCCGGAGTGACGTTACTGATGAACATCGCCAGCACATGCTGTATCCCAAGCGGTATTGCCTGGGTCAGTTTTGGCATATAGTTTGGATCACGTAATTGCTCAGGTGTGCCGAGCGAAGATAGATTAGCCATATTCTCCTCCTCAAAAGAATTCTATTATATTTCTATGGAAAGCCGCCTCCAACAGACCGCCTCCAGCTTTTTATGTAAAGCCGACGAATATTAGTCGAAATCATCTGATCACGAAAGCGTTAAGGGTCGATTCCAAGGCAAAATAGGGCCATTTTACTGTAAATGTGGATAAAGTACGATTGATATTGCTGGATATGCCGACCACATACCTTCATTATCGTTGAATTCAACTAGGCTGATTCGCATAGTATTCAAGGAGAATTGCCGATGAAAATCGCCACCTGGAACATCAACGGCATCAAAGCACGCCATGATAATGTTATTGCCTGGCTGAAAGAAGCGGAACCTGACATTGCCTGTTTACAGGAAGTCAAATCCGTTGATGAGAATTTTCCCGGCAGTGAAATCGAAGCACTTGGCTATAATGTTGAGACCCATGGCCAAAAAGGATTTAACGGCGTGGCAATCCTGTCAAAACTGCCCTTCGATGAAGTCAACCGCGGATTGCCTGTCCCTGATAATAGCGCCCCACGCGATGAGCAGGCACGCTTTATCGAAGGTGTGTTTAGTGTTGGACAAAAATCCCTTCGTGTTGTCTCTCTCTACCTGCCAAACGGCAACCCCGTCGATACCGAAAAATTCCCTTATAAACTCTCATGGATGGCACGCCTTGAAGCCTGGGCACAAAAAAGTCTTGCCCTGGAAGAAGCGCTTGTTTTAGCTGGAGATTATAACGTCATTCCCATGCCTGGGGACTGTTATGATCCCAAAGCCTGGGAAGGGGATGCTCTTTTCAGACCCGAAAGCCGAAAAGCCTACCGGCGCCTTGTCAATCTGGGTTTTTGCGAAGCCATTGGCAACGTCACCAGCGAACCGCAAACTTACACTTTCTGGGATTTTCAGGCCGGTGCATGGCCAAAAAATAACGGCATCCGCATCGACCATTTGTTGTTATCGCCCGAAGCTGCCAACATGCTTCAATTGGCCGGCATAGACAAACATACCAGAGACTGGGAAAAACCTTCTGACCATGTACCGGTGTGGATTAACCTGGCGGCGTGAAATTTCCTCTTGTCATGTCGTGCTACCAGTTGCGCCTTTATATGTGACAAATCCCGTATTTTTTGCTAGGGTTTAGCTATGAAAACCTCTTTGGTCATTTCCGGATTGCTGATTTCCAGTATTCTGATTGCTTCATCAGCCTACGCTCAACAGGTTTGCACCTGTCGTTATAAAGGCGTCGACGTGCCCGAAGGCAAAAACGCCTGCATCAAAACAGCCAACGGTTATAAAGTAGCAACCTGCGCCAAAGTTTTGAACAATACCAGTTGGCAAATCAGTAAAAAAGCCTGCCCTGTCGGTTAATTGATTTCGCCCACATTGGCCTTTAAACTCATTATTACAAAAATCCACCACTGCGAGAGGCTTTCCGCCAGTTGTGGCAGGGTGGAACGAGGCGAAGTGCGAAAGTTTCCAGCAAGTAATAGCCGTGAGCGAAAACTATTGCCTAAACCCTACCCTTGTGATCAGGTCGATCAATAACCCTCCCCAACCAAAAGCCACCCGACGATATGAATACGGAACTTGCCCTGAATGCTTTCGCCACATTGTTTGTCACCATTGACCCCATTGGCATGCTGCCGATATTTATCGCGCTGACCCAGGGCATGAATGCAGCCGAGCGCCGTTCGGTGGCCTTTCGTGGAGCGTTAATTGCTTTATTCTTGCTGACATTATTTGTCTTTGCCGGAACATTTATTCTCGATACTTTGGGCATCACTTTGCATGCGTTTAGAATTGCCGGCGGATTTCTGCTGTTTTATATCGCCTTTGAAATGATTTTTGAAAAACGCCAGGAGCGGCAGGAAAAGACGACAGATACCGCCATTACCCGAGACGACATTGCCAATGTCGCGGCTTTTCCCCTGGCTATTCCGTTGATTGCCGGGCCTGGTTCTATTTCAGCGGTGATATTACTGTCAGGTGAAATTGAACCGGGCATTCAATCCTATGGGGTTTTATTAGGCTCAATCATTGCTGTATTGGCAATGCTGGTAGTCATGTTCATGGCCGCCACACCAATTGAAAAATTTCTCGGCAATACCGGCCGTGTCGTCATGACCCGACTGATGGGCGTTTTACTGGCAGCGCTTTCCGTGCAGTTTGTTATTGATGGCGTATCAGCAGTGTGGCGTGGATGAGGTTATTATTTCATCAAAAATTTCACTGGCGGCAACAGGTTTAATCCCGGCATCATCACAAAGGGCTCGCCACCGGGCAATGGATTTGCCTTCCAATTCCAAATTGGGCGCAATCTGCGCCAGTGGCACCAACACAAACGCCCGCTCCAATATGCGCGGATGGGGCACTTTGAGTTTTGATGAATTAAATGGCCCCCCTTCCAGCAGTAAAACATCCACATCAATCGTGCGCGGTCCCCATTTAATACCACGTTTACGTTTCAGCAGCTTTTCCGATACAAGGCACAGTTCAAGCAAAGCCTCTGGTTCCAGAGGGGTGGAAATCTCCACGCAACAATTGAGAAACACCGGTTGTTCTTCCAAACCCCAGGGCGGCGTTTCAAAAACATCTGAACAACGAATAATTTTGACTTCACCACTATCTGTCAGAAATTCCAGCACCTGGCGCATATTGGCCAGCACATCGCCAACATTTCCCCCAAGCCCCAGCCAAGCCCGTTGCCAGCGCTTTTGCTCCCCACAATCAGGTTCGGATTTAATGCTCATGAAATTTAATCATCAATCAGGAGAAGCAACACGCGTTCATTTAGCCGAAGGCGGTAGCGCCAACAAATCCACGCGCTCATTTAGCCGCAGGCGATAGCGCCAACAAAATGCCGATAGCGCCGGAAAAATGGCAGGGGCAGAGAGACTCGAACTCACGACCTACGGTTTTGGAGACCGTCGCTCTACCAACTGAGCTATACCCCTATTTCGACATAGATTTTGGCAATGCCGCCACCATGCCTGTGGTCAGGAGATTACTAAGCAGATGAGGCGGTGAATTCAAGCCAAATTTTCTCCATTGTGGCCTGAATATAATAATTACCAGCTAATTATCAAAGCCCAAGCGCACTATAGCTGCTCACTACACGCCCAATCGAAATCATATAGGCAGCAGTTCGCAAATCCATATCGGGATTTTTTTCCATCCGGCGATGCCACATATCGCGCATATTGTTATAAGCACCGCGCATCGTATCATCCAGACCCGAACGCACCAGCGTGAGTTCATCGGCACCTGACACAAACGCACCGCGCAATTCTTCGGGAAACGGCTTGCCGGTCATTTTTTCAAGCGCCTCAATCACCATTTCCTGACGTGCCTCCTCCTGGCGGCGCTGCATGCGGCCAAAACGGATATGCGACAGGTTTTTCACCCATTCAAAATAAGACACCGTCACACCACCCGCATTGGCAAACATGTCGGGAATGATTACCACACCCTTCTTGCGTAGAATTTCATCAGCCCCGGCGGTAACCGGCCCGTTTGCCGCTTCAACTATCAACCGCGCTTTGATGCGATCGGCATTATCCTTGTTGATTACGCTTTCAAGGGCTGCAGGAATGAGAATATCACATTCTTGCTCCAGAACTTTAGAACCATCCTTATGGTAGGTGCCATGGGGGTATTTTGTCACTCCACCATTAGCAGTGATATGCGCCTTGAGCGTTTCGATATCCAGGCCCTTCTCATTGACGATCGCCCCGTCATGCTCAATCACACCTACTATTATGCAGTCATCTTCCTCATGCAGGAATTTACCGGCGTGATAACCCACATTGCCCAATCCCTGGATGACTATTTTTTTGCCAGCCAGCGCGCCTTTCAGCCCTGCCTGCTCTTTATCTTTTTCATGTCGGAAAAATTCGCGAATGCCATATTGAACGCCACGGCCCGTTGCCTCCACCCGGCCACGAATACCACCCGCCTCCAGCGGCTTGCCGGTGACACAGGCGCGCGCATCAATATCCGTGGTATTCATGCGGTGATACTGATCGGCAATCCACGCCATTTCGCGCTCGCCCGTGCCCATATCGGGGGCTGGAACATTCTGCGAAGGGTTGATCAGGTCACGCTTAATCAGTTCATATGCAAAACGCCGCGTGATGCGTTCCAGTTCATCAACCTCCCAGGCCCGAGGATCAATGCACAAACCTCCTTTAGAGCCGCCAAACGGCACTTCCACCAGTGCGCATTTATAAGTCATCAGCGCCGCCAGCGCCTCAACTTCGTTCTGGTTGACGCTCAATGAATAGCGTATGCCACCTTTAACAGGCTCAGCATGCTCAGAATGGACGGAACGATAACCGGTAAATGTCTGAATTTTGCCCCTCAGTTTGACACCAAAACGCACCGTATAAGTGGAATTCACTACTCTTATTTTGTTGACAATATCGGGGCGCAAATCCATCTGGCTGGCAGCACGCGTGAACAATATATCGACACTTTCACGAAAACTCGGTTCGCTTTCCCTTTGCTGTTCTTTTCTGCGCTCGGATGTCCTGCGTTCAATTTTTGCTGACATGGCTCTCTCCTCCAGAATGGGTATTACAACCATAACAGGATTTTTGGCAATTTCAACGCAATTTGACCGATTG
>JAKISV010000160.1 GCA_021648425.1 Rhizobiaceae bacterium | reverse complement strand
AATCTCTGTTTGCAGCGCATCGCCGTCAATTGCCGGGTCCACTTCGCCCAGCCGCTCATACAAAGCCTGCATTGCGATGCGCTCTTTGTCACTGGGCGCGCGAAAAGTTTTGTTTGGCTTTACAAAATCTTCGAAATAGCGAATGGCGTAACCGACGAGCTCATCGAGTTTTGGGTGAGAAGAAGGTGTTATATCCTTACCATAATTACCGATGAAGCCCCACAACACGTCCTTATCGTGGGCATTGGATGCGCTTACCAGGTTTAGCAGCATGGTGAATGTAATCGGCATTTCAATTTTCGGCGGATTTCCTGAATGCAGATGCCATACCGGGTTTTGTAACTGCTTGTCGATTTCCTGCCCGTCAAAAGCTGCCAGATGTTGGAAATATTCATCCATATTGCGCGGGATGATATCAAAGAAAAGCCGCTTGGCCGTCCTGGGTTTCTGATACATGAACAAGAACAGGCTTTCGGGTGAAGCATAGTTCAGCCAGTCTTCGATGGTAAGGCCATTGCCTTTTGATTTTGAAATTTTTTCACCGTTTTCATCCAGAAATAACTCGTAACTGAACCCTTCCGGCGGGCTCTTTCCAAGAGCGCGGCAGATTTTTCCCGATAGTTTTACGGATTCAATCAAATCCTTACCGGCCATTTCATAGTCCACACCCAGTGCCGCCCAGCGCAGAGCCCAGTCGGCTTTCCACTGGCATTTTACCCGGCCGCCAGTGACTGGGGTTTCAATTTTTTCACCAGTTTGGGGGTCTTCATAAACCACGGTTCCGGCACTCACATTGCGCTCAATCATTGGCACTTGCAGGACAATACCAGTGCGCGGGCAAATGGGCAGGAATGGCGAATAGGTAGCGCGACGCTCAGGACCAAGTGTTGGCAGAATGATGTCCATCACCTTGTCATAGGCTTCCAGAAGGGTGAGCAACGTCTCATCAAATCTGCCGGATGTATAATAGTCTGTGGCGCTGGCAAATTCGTAGTCAAAACCGAACTGGTCAAGAAATGCCATCAGGCGTGCGTTGTTGTGGTGGGCAAAACTCTGGTATTCATTTGAAAACGGGTCCGGCACTTTTGTCAGCGGCTTGCCCAAGTGTGAAGCCATCATATCCTGATTAGGGATATTTGTTGGAACTTTGCGAAATCCGTCCATGTCATCTGAAAAACACAGCAGGCGCGTTGGCACTTTATCTTCGGTCAGTGCCCGGAATGCATGGCGCACCATCGAAGTGCGGGCCACCTCGCCAAAGGTGCCAATATGAGGCAGGCCGGAGGGACCATAACCGGTTTCAAACAATATTTCTTCGGGATAGCCGGTTCTTTCATAGCGCTTCACTAAAAGACGCGCTTCTTCAAATGTCCATGCCTTTGCCTTTTTCGCTGCTTCCAATAATTGCGGGCTGATATCCAAAGGGGGCAATTGATTGCCGGTCATAGTAAAATCCATATTGTTAGCGGCTGTCAGTGGGCGGGTAATGACACAAAACTTGTGCTTTTCCAAGGGAAGGAATTGGGGCATAGTGAACGGGTAAATCAACTGATTTGCCAGCATCCTGCAGAAACTCCAAACCATCTGTTGTTTTTGCGAGCCCTTCAATTGTCCAAGGACCATTATCCATGTCGAAACTTTCCTACCACGACGCATTAATCCATATCATGGTCACCATGTCTGCAGCCGACAGGACTATGAGTGACAGCGAACTGGCAAAGATTGGTACCATAGTAAAATCTCTGCCGGTGTTTGCAGATTTTGAAGTCGAACGCATGATTGCTGTTGCAAATGATTGTACAGATATTTTGCAAAAAGAGGATGGGCTTGACCGTATCATTGAAAATGCGCTCGACTCTTTACCCGAAAATCTACATGAAACGGCCTATGCTCTTGCCGTTGATGTGGCGGCCGCTGATTTGCAGATTGAGCAGGAGGAACTGCGCCTGCTGCAAATATTGCGTGATAAAATGAATATCGACCGGCTTACCGCCTGCGCCATAGAGAGAGGCGCGCGGGCAAGACATCAAACCATATAAATTTATCACGCCAAGTTGATAATGTTTGGTTGGATATTTGTGTTCGCAGTCAATACCTCTTATATTCAGTATCAGGAATATAACCAAGTCTGGATAAATCATGGAAGATTCAATTGCACAATATATCCGACCGGGTATTTTTGTCAGTTTGCTGGTGGGATTTGGCCTGTTGGAATACCTGTTGCCGCGCCGCGAGCTCAAACCGCTCAAATTCAAGCGCTGGTTTACCAATATGGCAATCATCATCATTGATTCGGTGGTTGTGAGATTGCTGTTCAAATCTGCTGCTATTGGTGTGGCAATCTGGGCAATAGCGAACGGGTACGGCCTGTTCAACATACTTGAGGTGCCTTATTGGCTGGCATTCGTGATATCATTCCTCGTTCTGGATTTTTCAATTTGGCTAACTCATTTGGCCAGTCACAAATTTCCGATATTGTGGAGAATTCACCGCATGCATCATTCAGATGTTGATATTGATGTTTCCACTGCAATCCGGTTTCATCCGATTGAAATCGTGCTTTCAATGATCTGGAAATTTATGATCGTCATTATTCTGGGCGCTCCGGTGATGGCGGTGCTGGTGTTTGAAATTGTGCTCAATGGCGGGGCATTGTTCAACCATTCCAATATGAAACTTCCCCTGTGGTTTGATAAAATCCTGCGACTGATCATAGTGACGCCCGATATGCACCGGGTGCATCATTCAATTATTGGCAAAGAGCATAATTCAAACTATGGGTTCAATCTGTCCATCTGGGACCGAATGTTTTCCACCTATATTGCTCAGCCTAGCGAAGGACATGATGGAATGACTATCGGACTGCCGGACTGGCAGGATGAAAAACCGGCGCGGCTGGACTGGACTTTGATGGTGCCGTTCAAAAAAATGTAGACGATCAGGTACTTTGTCAAAAAAGCCCGAGCGGGAAATACCTTAGATATAATTCACCAAATTTTCCATTGTCATTGATGCGACCCAAGGCAAAATTGATGGCATCCACCAGTTTTGGATTTCCTCGGGTAACAGCAACCGATAAACCATTGCCAAAATATTCCCGCGAAATATAAGGCCCGCCCACCAGTTTGCAGCAATTACCGGCAGCATTGGAAGGCAACCAAAATACCAGCGAAACTGCATCAGTGAACAATGTATCTACCGTTTTATCCTGCAAGGCCTTTTTTGCCTCAGCCAGGGATTCGTATTCAATATATTTGCGACCTTCAAATACAGCCTTGAAATAGCGCGCATGGGCAGACCCTTTCACCAGAGCCGTTTTTTTCTTGAACAGTGAACGCGCCATGGGTTCCGCGAGATCAGAACCCCGCAGGGCTGTAAATCTGGCGGGTATCTGCAGGAAGGGAAGTGAGAAATCGTATTTCTTTTTTGTTTCATAACTCATTTCCAGACCGGCAATTATCGCTTCTCCTTCACCGCTTTCCATTGCCTGGTCAAGTTCATTCCACGGCACGGCCTGAATCTGACAAAGCCCCAAAATTTCCAGTTCGTTACAAATCTGGCGGGCCAATTCGACGTGGAAACCACTTAGGAGTTTGTCGCGGTCAATAAAATTGAAGGGCGGAAAATCTGTAGTGGTAAGAAACCGCAGGCGGGTGATATTCATGCCCTCAGGTTTGACCAGACGGACATTGGGGTCCCGGAAATTTGGTATATTGACGGCTGCAGAAGGAACCTGAGCAATACCTGCTGTTGTTCCCATTGGTAAAAACAGCGTCAAAAATAGTAGTAAGCACTTAATATTCCACATTATTTTCTAATCCAGCACCATATTTACTTGAAGGGGTGGCATTCAAACAACTTTAACGATAGAATTGTTGCTTGTGGGTTAACGTGTGTGTAACAGAGTTATGGGTAGTGGGGAATATGCCTTTGGCGCAAACAGGCGTCAAACGGCAAATCAGAACAGGATATCAAACGATTATTATTCGAACGCCATCAGCACAGCTATGGCGCGAGATGTTGTCGTGCGAACAAAAATTCCAGAAAAGCACATTGACCCGTCAATTATGCATTTTCAAAAATTTGGAATTGGCCTGCCTATTCTGGCAAACGCCACCAATGTTGCCCAGGCCAGCGGCAGGCCGCCGGCAGAAGAGCTAATTCGCAGCGGCGCCATTACACGCTCTGGATTTGCACATATAACCGCCGCACATCTTGGTGTTGAATATTCACCGGATGGCCCAAGGCCGCACTTGCTCGCTAAACACGTGCATCGGTTGACTGACACGCCAATTCAGCCTTTGCCTGCAAAGCCTGCAGGCGACTTCAGTAATATTGCAACGGAATTCAGGGGATGGCAGGAAAAACCCGGTATCTATGTGGCCTGCGAACCTTCAGCGATAGCAGCTATCAATAAACTGGTAATGCGCCCCGGAATTGACAAATCACAGATTTCCCTGAGCACCAGCAAAGCAATTCATAAAAGTCAATTTGTTGCCAAAAGTGATTTTCATTTAAAAAATGCCATAAGTGGATTGGCAAGCAAACATCCCGAATATTCAGCCTCTCGAATAATCACCCGTCCCCAGATTATTGGAATTGTAGCCATTGTCGCTATTGGGCTGGCAGCACTTGCTTATTTGCCAGCAATTACGATGCTGGCATTCCATATTGTGGCCAGTGTGTTTTATTTGTCAGTAACGCTGATGCGTGCTGCAATGATTGTTCCGGGTGCAAATATTGTTGAAAAACCGGATTTATTCAGCCCTAGGCACCTGACCCCAAACCGCGAGTTGCCAGTCTATACGATAATGGTGGCTTTGTATAAGGAAGCGGGGCAGGTGGATGAACTGGTGCACTCACTGAGAAAAATTGACTGGCCCGATGATCGATTGCAGGTGTTACTGGTTTGCGAAGAAGATGATCCTGATACAATTTTCAAATGCCTGTCACATTCGCAAGATGAGCGATTCCAGACCGTTATTTGCCCTGTTTCCCAACCCAGAACAAAACCCAAAGCCTTGAATTTTGCACTTCCCCTGGCCAAGGGTGAATTTTTGGTCCTGTACGATGCTGAAGACCGCCCTCATCGCGACCAGTTGAAAGAGGCCCACGACAAATTTTTGCTGAACAATGATGTTGCCTGCCTGCAGGCTCCTTTGTTCATACACAATGATCGACAGAGCTGGATTACAAGGATATTCGCGATTGAATACACCACGCTGTTTGGATTAATCCTGCCGGTGCTGGAGCGTTGGAACTGCCCTATACCGCTGGGGGGCACTTCCAATCATTTTCGTACCAAAGTATTGCGGGAAATTGGTGCGTGGGATCCCTATAATGTTACGGAAGATGCTGATCTGGGCATCAGGCTGGCACGGTCGGGCTATCGTTGCGGCACTATCAGATTGCCAACCATGGAAGAAGCGCCGCCAGTTATTCATGTCTGGTTCAAGCAGCGAACCCGCTGGATAAAAGGGTGGCTGCAAACTTTCCTGGTACACACACGTAACCCGATCAAACTGACCCATGATCTTGGCATACGTAAAATGCTGTTTTTTCATCTGATAGTAACCGCAATTGTCATATCGGTCTTGATTCACCCGTTTTTCATTGCCAGTACAATATATTATGGAATCATGCTGGCTCGCGATACCAACCTGAACAGTCAGGCCGCAATTATTCTAGGTATCGACATTTTCAATCTGGTTGGCGGATATACCACCTATTTTGCTGTTGCATGGGTGACATTGAAAGCAAAGCAAAGAGAATATTTGCGCATTTCGATCATCTGGATACCCGTATACTGGCTGTTAATATCTCTTGCCGGCTGGCGGGCTCTATTTCAGATGTTTCACAATCCGTTTTTATGGGAAAAAACCCCCCATGGCCTTGCGCCTGGCAAAAAAAATACCAGATAGATAAAATAATCAATCGCAACAATGTCATAACATAGTCAAAGTGCCCGGCTTGATATGGAGCGCGGCAAGGTTAATAGTAAGCTTGGATATTCAAATGTTTACTGAGAGTTGATCAACGCCAACGAGCGACAATAATTGGAGAGATACCGTTGAAGAACATAATTTTGCTGGCCATTGGGTTTTTGGTTCTGCAGTTTTCCGAACCCTCACTGGTAAGCCAGGCAGTCGCCGCGTGTAGCGATGATCCCCAACAGGGCGTCAACTGGGAGGGTTGTCGCAAGCGCAATTTGATGTTGAGCGGCGTTGATCTGAGAGATGCCAATCTGCAAAAAACAAATTTTACGTCAACTGACATGCGCGACTCCGAATTTGACAATGCTGATTTTCGTAAAGCAGCTGTGCACCGT
>JAKISV010000159.1 GCA_021648425.1 Rhizobiaceae bacterium | reverse complement strand
TTTGGCTCGCCCAACCATTACAACCATATGGATGGTACTGCGCACGGGATGCCAAAACAGGATGATGGCGGCGTCAGACCCCGTGATGCCAAATTGGGAGAAAAATCATGAGATCGCTACGTGTGTTATCAAGATTGCTGGCTTATCCAAGCACAGAGTCGCAAGAGCAAATCAGTGCCCTGAAAGGTGTGTTGATTGAAGATGGTTTTCTGAAGAAGAAAACCTGCCTTAAACTTGTGGCTTTCATGGACGAATTGGCCGCAGCAGATCTAATGAATGCCCAGGAAATTTATGTGGAAACTTTCGACCGGGGTCGTGCCCACAGCCTGCACCTGTTCGAACATGTTCACGGTGAGTCGCGCTTTCGGGGCCAGGCGATGCTTGATTTGTCTGACCGTTATGCAGAAATGGGCTTGAAAATCGGGGTTGGTGAACTGCCCGATTACTTGCCTTTGTTTTTGGAGTTTATCTCCATCTGTGAACCGCAAGAAGGTCGGGAAACACTGGCCCAGGCGACACCTGTCATTGCCACTATTGGTGAAAAACTGCGGAGAAAAAAATCCGGTTACGCCCATATTTTTTCTGCAATTGTCGAGATCTCCGGGGCAAAACTGAAGAATTCCGACATCAAAAAAGCCGCTGACAAGTCGCCACCCGAGATAAAGACACTGGATGAGCTGGATGAAGAATGGCAGGAACCAGAGGCCTTTGGAAGCTTTGGCACGAAGGGGCCAGATTGCGGTACTTGTGGCCAAATGCCCCTGCAAAGAGCCAGCCAGAAACCAGATATGGGAGTTGGACAATGAATGATTTTCTGAATACGTTTTTCTTTGGAATTTATCCGTATCTGGCCGTTGGTGTAATGATTTTTGGCTCTATCTTGCGTTACGATCGTGATCCGTACTCGTGGAAGGCAGATTCCAGCCAGTTGATGAGTCGCAAAGGCCTGCGCTGGGGGAGTAACCTTTTTCATGTTGGGATAATTCTGTTGTTTTTTGGACATCTGGTGGGCCTTTTGACGCCCCACTGGGCCTATGAACCCTTCATAACAGCCGGTCAGAAACAAATGGTGGCCATGGTGGCAGGCGGGATTTTCGGCGTGATTGCTTTCATCGGCATGGTAATCTTGATTAACCGTCGTTTTGGCAATGCCCGGGTCAGTGCAACATCCAGTTTTTGGGACAAAGCCATCTTGCTTATGCTCTTTGGCCAACTCGTTCTGGGCATGCTGACAATTCCGCAATCAGCTCAACATCCTGATGGCTCTTCAATGATCCAGTTTGCCAACTGGGCGCAAAAGATCGTCACATTTCAGGGCGGTGCAGCTCAGCATATCTTGAACCAGAGCATCATTTTCAAACTTCATATTGTATTGGGCCTGACAATATTTCTGGTGTTCCCGTTCACCCGACTGGTGCATATGTTCTCGGCCCCATTGAAATACCTGTTGAGACCCGGTTATCAAATCGTTCGAAAGCGGTAAAGGAAAGCTGTGTCCAAAAAGAGCGTTCTACCGGTCGCTCTTTTGGTTTCACAGGACGTGCCAATCTATATAGCTTAGCTAGGAGATTGTCTGAGCTCAAATAAATGGAACACACTGTTTGTGTAAGCCATTGATTTTGTTGATAAAAATATGACAAATGGTGCCCAGGGGCGGAATCGAACCGCCGACACGCGGATTTTCAGTCCGCTGCTCTACCAACTGAGCTACCTGGGCATCTTTGGCTGGATCAGTGTCAAAATTCGGTGACAATCAGTCCTTCAACACTTTCAAAAGCAACGGCGTTATAGGCGATCATTTGCGTTGTGTCTAGAGTGGTTGCAACCTTTATGGCTACATGGTTACGCTCAAATCTGATCATTTGTTTTCAGGGTTTCGATTTGGGCTAATTCGGCTGCTTCCGCGCCGAAATCATCGGCCGGTTCGACCGCGGGAATGGCGTAATTTCCTCCCAGCCATTTGCCCAGATCAACATCGGCGCAGCGTTTTGTGCAAAACGGGTGGAATGCTTCTGTTGATGGTTTTTTGCACATCGGGCAGGGGCGGGATTTTCGGCTGGTAAAACGATGGACATTTGTTGTTGTCATTTAGATGTCTCCTTGCGACTTTGGCTCTTTAACCCTGGGCCTGGAACGATTATTTCGGGTTCAACCAGTCAAAATGGACCGGATAACCGATGCCTGTCAGCAGTTGCACCGTATCATAAAGCGGCAGGCCGACAACATTGGAGTATGATCCCGACAGGTTCATGACAAAGGCTTCAGCCCGGCCCTGAATGGCATAGCCACCTGCCTTGTCGCGCCATTCTCCGGTGGAAAGATAGCTTTCAAGATCGGGGCGGCTCAAGCGCTTAAATCTAACTCTGGTTTCAACCACCCGGTGTTTTTGTTTGCCGTTGGGGCCGATCACGCAAAGGGCGGTATAGACACGATGAGAGCGTCCCGACAATAATTTGAGACCGGCGGCGGCATCAGCGGCGATTTCAGGTTTGGGTATAATACGCCGGCCGACCGCAACAACGGTGTCGGCAGCCAGCAGATAGCAATCGCCCTCCAGGTCTTCGATTTTCGGGCTCGACAGGGCAGCTTTTGCTTTTTCCCTGGCCAGGCGCTGGGCATAACTCCGGGGTAATTCACGCCGATTGGGAGTTTCGTCAATTTCGGTCGGCACCAGAATTTCAGGGCGCAACCCGATTTGTTCGAGCAAGGCCAGACGGCGCGGCGACGCACTGGCTAAAATCAAATGCGACAGACTTTCCTTCATGAACTGGGGCCTGTTGATTATCAGCGCAATAAAACTTATTTGAAACGGTAGGTGATCCGGCCTTTAGACAGGTCATAAGGGGTCATTTCGACCAGCACTTTATCGCCTGCCAGCACACGAATTCGATTCTTTCTCATCTTGCCCGCAGTATGAGCAATAATCTCGTGTTCGTTGTCTTCCAGTGTCACCCGGAATGTTGCATTAGGCAACAATTCGGTAACGATGCCGGGAAATTCCAGTAGTTCTTCTTTAGCCATGCATTCCTGCTTTAGGGTCAGGTCGGTTAATGTTTGGCCGGACAATGCGCAGGTATGGCAATAAAATCAAGAAAAAAACCTAAAGAGGCAGCCTTTTAAACGTTTGGTGCTGTTGCAACCACAAAGCGCTGTTTGATTTTTTGCAAAAGAGCATCTCTCACGGAACGATAGGCATCGAGTATCTGCTCGCGGCTGCCGCTGGCGTCGGCGGGATCAAACGTTGCCCAGTAAAAAGCCTCAAGCGAATTGGTGCGGGTAAGCTCAATTGCCGTATGATGAGCTTCCGGCGATAGCGAGATCACCATATCGAAAGATGTATCGGCATACTCATCAAAGCTCTTAGGGATATGGTCGGAAATATCAATACCGATTTCATCCATTGCCTGCTGCATAAAGCCGTCAGCTTCGCCTGCATGCACGCCCGCTGACTGGGCAAATATTTCTTTGCCATACATTTTTTTTGTCAGAAATTCCGCCATCGGCGAGCGAATGGCATTCATACCACACACAAACAGTACGGAGCTGGGCCTTGTTGTTTGGTCAGGTGTGCTGCTGTTCATTTATCCGCGCCAGTGCAGAACACAAACCAGAGTAAATAACCTTCTGGCAGTGTCAAAATCCATGTCAATTTTCCCCGAAAGCCTGGCCTGCAAGGTTTCTGAGCCTTCATTATGCAGCCCTCTTCTTCCCATATCGATTGCTTCGATCTGGCTGGGGGAAGAAGTGCGAATGGCTTCGTAATAACTTTCACAGACCATGAAATAATCTTTAATAGTCCGCTTGAAAGGGGTGAGTGACAAAAGGTGGGTGATTACCTCTTCATCATCTTCACGCCTGATGCGGAATACCAGTCGCGATTCAACCAGCCCAATAATCAGTTTATAAGGACCGCCTTCATCACCACTGGGTTGGAAGCTGTTTTCTTCAATCAAATCAAATATAGCCACTGCCCGTTCATGTTCAACATCGGGCGTAGCGCGGCCGATAGTATCATCATCCAGCACCACATCTATCAAACGGCCGGCGGGTTTTTCGTTTTCAGTTGGCAACAATCAACTCCGCTGGTTCATTCGAATGGTGATAGAGCGCCCATGGGCCTGCAGGCCTTCAGCGTGCGCAAGGGTAACTGCCGCCGGGCCGATTTTAGCCAGTTGATCAGGGCCGCAACGCAAAACGGAAGTCCTCTTCATATAGTCCAGCACTCCCAGGCCAGATGAAAACCGGGCTGAACGTGCGGTTGGTAATACATGATTTGAGCCGCCGACATAATCACCAATGGCCTCCGGTGTATGTTTTCCAAGAAACACTGCACCGGCATTTTTCACTTTGTCAAAAATGCTGTCTGGGTTGCTTGTAGCGATCTCCAGATGTTCTGGTGCAATCGTATTAATCAGTTTGATAGCCTGATCAAAATGATTGACAACAATGATCGCGCCAAAATCCTGCCAGGACGTGCGAGCAATATCTGCTCGCGGCAGAGTTTTCAACTGACGCTCTACCGCCTCTTCAACCGCATCGGCAAATACCGCATTATCACTGATTAAAATTGATTGAGCTGATACATCGTGTTCTGCCTGGGCCAGTAAATCGACGGCAATCCAGTCGGGATCATTGTCTTTATCGGCAACAATCAAAACTTCCGATGGTCCCGCTATCATATCGATACCAACCCTACCAAACACCTGGCGTTTGGCCGCCGCCACATACGCATTTCCCGGACCAACAATCTTATCGACCGGTGCAATCGAATTTGTGCCATAGGCCAGAGCGGCAATCGCCTGAGCGCCGCCAATTCTGTAAATTTCATCCACGCCGGCAAGCCTGGCAGCAGCCAGTACCAGTGGGCTGATTTCACCATCTGGCGTTGGTACTACCATGGCAAGGCGTTCCACCCCGGCGACTTTAGCGGGAATAGCATTCATCAGTACCGAACTTGGATAACTTGCCGTACCGCCGGGCACATACATGCCCACCGCACTGATAGGCGTCCAGCGCGTGCCCAATTCCACACCAATTGCATCAATATAATGATCATCGCTGGGTTTCTGGCGCAAATGGTGGGAATAGATGCGGTCACGGGCCAGTTCCAGAGCACTCAGCGTCTGGTCGTCGACCTGCTCAAATGCGTGGTCAATATCTTTCGATAATATTGGCAATTCATCGACGCTGATTTTCAACCGGTCAAAACGATCGGTGAACTCAATCAGCGCCTCATCACCATTTGCACGCACACTTGAAATGATATCACGCACTGCATCATCGACGTCTGCGGATATTTCGCGCTTGGTAGCAAGCAATTGTGCAAATTGTTGCTCAAAGTCGTGATCTTCAATGTTCAGGCGAATGGCCAAGGCGGCACCTTTTTGCTGAGTTTAGTCCGCGTTGTGGGTGGGGACTGATTTTGCTTTCCAGGCCGCATCCATGTCACTCAACTGGACTTCAATACATTCCACATCCAGACGAATAGTGGCATTACCGGAAAATACCAGATTGAGGCTTCCAGCCGGCGCTTCTTTGCCTTCGAAGGTTACGGCCAGTAGTGACAATATCGTTTGCGGGGATTTTTGGTCAATTCCGGTAATTTTCACATCTTCCACCTGGTTAAAATGTAAGACCGAGCGCCGGCGTTCTGGAATTCTTCGCTTGCCGCTGTTTTCCCAGACATAACGATTGAGTGTTAGAATAAATCGCTTTTGGGACGGCAGAAATTCTAAATCGGACACTTTGCCAACGGCATCCTGACAGTGGGCTGAAATAACACCCAAATCTTCTTCATCCATTGCAATCAGTTTCAGGCGTTCCATATCATTCCCGCTATTGAAATTGTTACAGGTTCAAGGCCTGAAATTATAAATGTGTGATAATCCCAAATGAATATTGACGCAACCGTGCCAGCTCGAATTTACGCGTGCGAAACCCGGTAAATTTCTCCACCGCATGCTGAAAGCTTGTCTTCCAGATGCTCAAAACCCCGGTCAAGATGGTACACCCGACTGACATCTGTTTCTCCTTCTGCGACCAAACCGGCAATTACCAGGGAAACAGAAGCGCGCAAATCGGTGGCCATAACCGGAGCGCCGGTCAGATGACCAACACCCTCAACAATCGCTGTTTGTCCGTCGAGTTTGATATCGGCTCCCAGGCGGGCCAGTTCCTGAACATGCATGAAGCGGTTTTCAAAAATAGTTTCGCGAATTTCAGAGGTACCATCGGCCACCGTCATCAGCGCCATCAGTTGCGCCTGTAAATCTGTTGGAAAGCCAGGATAAGGCTGGGGGTCGACTTTTACCGGCTGAATTCGCGCACCATTGCGCTCCACCCGTATACAGTCATTTTCGAGGTTGAGATCCACTCCGGCCTGTTCCA
>JAKISV010000158.1 GCA_021648425.1 Rhizobiaceae bacterium | reverse complement strand
TTTACAGCCCTTAAATTCGGTTGCCAGCAATGCAATACGGGGTGCCTCAGCGCGCGCATAGAGCGTTTTGCCGCCCTGGGGAATGCGATAAAGCGGTGGCACGGCCAGATAAAGGTGGCCGTTATAAATCAGCTCCGGCATTTCCTGGAAGAAAAATGTAATCAGCAGTGAAGCAATGTGGGCTCCATCAACATCGGCATCGGTCATGATGATGATGCGGTCATAGCGCAAATCTTCATCGCGGTATTTGGAGCGCGTACCAACGCCGAGCGCCAAAATGATATCGCCGAGTTGTTGGTTGGCGATGATTTTTTCGCGGCTGGCGCTGGCAACATTCAGGATTTTACCGCGCAATGGCAGGATCGCCTGGGATTTTCGGTTACGCGCCTGCTTGGCGGAACCACCCGCAGAATCACCCTCGACAATAAATAGCTCCGTGCCACCGGTAGCGTTTTTGGAGCAATCGGCCAGCTTACCGGGTAAACGCAGTTTGCGGGTTGCCGATTTGCGGTTGATCTCTTTTTCCTTGCGCCGACGAAGGCGCTCATCGGCCCGGTCCATCACCCATTCAAGCCGGTCAGCCTGTTGGGGGGAGGCAGCAAGCCAGTGATCAAACGGGTCGCGAATGGCGTTTTCAATTATTCTTTGCGCTTCAACTGTTGCCAGCTTGTCTTTGGTCTGGCCGACAAATTCCGGCTCACGCACAAATACTGACAACATGGCCGCAGCCGAGGTCATCACGTCTTCGGTGGTGATCATTGAGGTTTTTTTGTTGCCGGTAATTTCGCCATAGGCTTTCAACCCGCGTGCCAATGCAATTCGCAATCCCGCTTCATGGGTGCCGCCATCGCGGGTGGGGATGGTGTTGCAGTAGGAATTGACGAACCCGTCATCGCCGTGCCAGGTGACCGCCCATTCAACCGCACCGTGACCGCCCGATTTGCCGGATTTTCCTGCAAAGGGCTCTGGCGTCACCTGGTGTTGGGCATCTGCCGTTTCCATCAGATAGTCTTTCAGGCCGCCGGGAAAATGAAATTCGTCTTTTTCGGGTGTTTCATCTTTTTCGCTCAAGTGAGAAGGGTCGCATGTCCAGCGGATTTTCACCCCACCAAACAGATAGGCCTTCGAGCGCGCCATTTTCATTAAAAGTGCCGGTGAAAATTTGCAGTTCTTGCCGAATATTTCAGGATCAGGTTTGAAACGTATCTTTGTGCCGCGCCGGTTATGGACTTCGCCCAGGTCTTTGAGTTTGTAAAGCGGCTCACCGCGGGCAAATTCCTGTTTGTAAAGACGCCGGTTGGAGGCTACTTCCACCTCGATATGTTCAGACAGGGCATTGACTACTGATACGCCAACGCCGTGCAACCCGCCGGATGTTTCATAGGCGCCCGAATCGATTTTACCGCCCGCATGCAGGATGGTCATCACTACTTCAACTGTCGATTTATCCTTGAATTTGGGGTGCGGGGCAACGGGGATGCCGCGGCCATTGTCGGTGACGCTGAGATAGCCCTCTGCGTCCAACTCCACATCAATCCATGAAGCATGACCGGCAACTGCCTCATCCATGGAATTGTCGATGACCTCGGCGAACAGGTGATGCATAGCTTTGACGTCAGTGCCGCCGATATACATGCCCGGTCGGCGGCGCACAGGTTCAAGGCCCTCAAGCACTTCGATGTCAGAAGCGCTGTAACCATCATTGACCGCTTTGGTCTTTTTTGGTGCAGCCTTTTTATTGATAGGGGCGCTATCATCCTGCGTTGAAAATAGGTCGTTGGAATTTTCCATCGAATTGCGCATCCTCGAATACCGAATCGTTTGCCTAAATTAACCCAGATTGATTGAAAACCGAACGGGTTTTTTATTGTTCCGCATCCATCACCAGTTCAAACTCCTCATCTGCGAAGTCCTCCCCATTGATGCGCAGCGATAAACCCTGCGTTCCGCCGTAATAACGCCTTGTGGTGATCGGGCGAATGGGATGGCTGCGCTCTATCGTTCGCCTTTCACCAGGTGCCAGTTCAAATTTACTCCACTTGAATACTTTGGCAGCAAGAAGGCCGTTGGCCTTTTTGAAATGGACGAGATAGTCGATTTCAAGTTTCTGTGGCTGCGAAGCAGTTGAGTGCAGGGTTGCGGAGAATTTAAGTGCCTCACCGTAGATCACTTTTGGAGTATTAATGTTAAATTCTTCTAGTTTGATTTGTGGTGGAAATATCCCAACAGCCTCAAGCGCTTTTTTATGGCCCTGTTTTATCAACGTGCGGCAGGCGTGGCGAATGAGCTTTTTGCGATCGCCATTAGCTCCCTTCATCCAGTCATTTGCAAGGGTGCCAATCAAATCAGGGTGATCTTTTGCAATGTCATTGAGATGATTTGCCACGGAACGGCGTACATATTGCGATTGGTCATCACGCAGAGCTTCAAGCATCGGCAGCATGGGGGAGGGGTCTGCCATCAATTGTGGTAATTGCGGAGCCCAGGGTAGGCGCGGGCGCGAACCTTCAGATATCAGGCGGCGCACATGGCGGTTGGGGTCATTCAGCCAGCCGCGCATGATATTAAGCGCGCGCTCTTGATCAGCCAGCAGAAAAAATCGAATGGCAAATTCCGATGATGAACGCATGGTCATTTCCCGGAGCAATTCCATCGAGCGATCAAAATCTTCAATTCCATGCTGTCCAACCACCGTGGTGAGGGGTTGCACCCCCCAGCCGCATATGCCTTTTTCATCGCTTGACTTGCTGAGGCTCTCTTCCTTGTCCGGGTGCAGCATAGCGAACAAAATTCTGACGCGTTCCGCGTTGTTCGATGGTAGTGCGAGATGGATATTGTCGCTAATCAATTGTGCACGGGCTTTAAATTCAAGCGGTTTCAGTTTATCGGTAATCGATTTTTCAAAAGGCCTGCGCGCAAACCCGGCAATGTGTTTTTCCATGTGATCTGCAATGCATGATACCAGTTGTGGTGAAAATACGTTTTTAAACGGTTCCATAGTTTCCTCAGATTCAGTTTTTCTTGTCCCTGGCATCAAAAGTCGCCAGATAATCTTTATAGGTTTTTCCCGGTTCCGATCGAAAAGTGTCGATGGTTGCCCGGCACGCGGTAATCTTGTCTATGCGAAAAACGCGAAAATCCTCGCGCAATTCACACCATGCAGTACAAGTCCAAACCCGCCCCCAATATTCAATCTGTAAGGGCTGGATGCGCCGGCTGCTGGTTTTTCCGCTAAGGGTTTCGTAGTCAATTTTCACTATATGCTTGCTTGAAATCGCCTGTTTTAACCCAGCCAGATGATGCAGTTTCACTTTCAGGCCGGGGGTATAAACCGACAATTCTCCCAGATGGTTGCGGCCCTGGCGGGTGGAGGGCAATACTGCTTCCACCTTGATTAACAATTGCTCGGCAGCCTCCACCATTTCGGCACTGGCCGTCTTGCGCAATATTTCCATACCCAGATGCAGTGCTTCGAGTTCGGGTACACTCAGGGTTAGTGGTGGCAGGAATATCGGTTCGCGCAGAATATAACCAACCCCGCGCTCGCCTTCGATTGCGACGCCGGAAGCTACCAGCGTATCAATATCGCGATAGATCGTGCGCAGCGATACCTCCAGGCGCTCGGCAATCTCCTGTCCGCGCCAAAGTTTTCCGGCGCGGAACATCTGCATGATTTCAAAAAGGCGGTCAGTTCTTCGCAATTTACCCCACGGAAATTTGTAGCTGGTTGTGCTGCACGATTGCACTTGCTCCATCAATGGCCTGCATCATTGGCGCCAGACTTGGTTCTTTCATGAATGCATCGGAAGCGGATTTTGCGGCCGTCATGTTTTCCCATTCGATATGCTCAAGCCAGGTGCCATCTTCGCCTTTAGAAAGACGCCGGGCGATAAAACCCTCGCGCGCTTTAATAAAATCAGTAGAGGCGGCAACGGTTTTGAGAAAATCCGCATCGCTGACACCCTTGGCAAGTTTGAATGTAACTGCTTCAATTATTCGCTCATTCATAAATATTATCCTTAGTTGGTATTTGACCAACTGGAGATATAATAGTCCAACTGACAACTATCTGTCAGTTGGTTTTTACTATTTTCACCGGATAAGATTTCGAATACAGGTAATTTCAACATCCTGACCCTAGAACGGTAATCATGAGTGTATCGAATGAAGAAATAAAATCCCTGCCACTGTGGCAAGGTCCCGCCAGACTGGAACCTATGTCGGGCGGGCTTACCAACTTGAATTATCTGGTAAGTGATAACGTCGGTAAATATGTCGTTCGGCTGGGTAATGATATTACTGAACATCAGTTGATGCGGTTTAACGAACTGGCCGCAAGCAGGGCGGCGCATAAGGCTGGAATTTCACCAAAAGTGCTGCATGCAGAACCGGGCATTATGGTGCTGGAGTATATTCAATCAAAAACCCTGACGCCTGATGACGTCAAAAAACAGGAAACTCTGGAAAAAATTCTGCCGCTGTTGAAAACCTGTCATCGGGAAATCCCAAAATACCTGCGAGGGGCATCGCTGATATTCTGGGTTTTTCACGTTATACGCGATTATGGCTGGACCCTGCATGAGGGGGGAAGCGAATATTTGAAAAAATTGGACGAATTGCAGGCAAAAGCGGACATCCTTGAAGATGCCGCCGGGCCACATGAAATGGTATTTGGCCACAACGACCTGATTGCCGCCAATTTTCTTGATGATGGTAATCGCCTGTGGCTGATTGATTGGGATTATGCGGGATTTAACTCACCACTGTTTGATCTGGGTGGTCTTGCTTCTAACAATGAACTTGATGAAGCACAGGAAAAATGGCTGTTGGAAAACTATTTCGAGAAGCCTGTTGATGATAAACTTTGGCGACGCTACCAGGCAATGAAATGCGCTTCTTTGCTGCGTGAAGCCATGTGGAGCATGGTGTCGGAGATTTATTCAAAGATTGATTTTGACTACCGCCAATATACCGGCGAAAATCTTGCCCGTTTTGAGAAAGCCTATGATGAATTTCGCCAATCGTAACAGCAAACTGCCCTCGACGGCCAAAGCGGTAATTATCGGCGGTGGCATTATTGGCTGCTCTACAGCCTACCATCTGGCAAAACTTGGCTGGCGAGACACGGTTTTACTGGAGAGAAATAAACTCACCTCCGGTTCAACGTTTCATGCCGCCGGTCTGGTGGGTCAGCTGCGCTCCAGTGCCAATATCACCCAATTATTGGGTTATAGCGTGGCGCTTTATAAAACGCTTGAAGAAGAAACCGGACTTGGCACGGGCTGGAAAATGAATGGCGGCTTGCGGCTTGCCTGCAATGAAGAGCGTTGGATTGAAGTTAAACGCCAGGCCACCACTGCTCATTCATTTGGCCTTGATATGCAATTGCTGACACCGCAAGAGGCGCTTGAACTATGGCCTTTGATGGATATCAGCGATGTGATTGGCGCGGCATATCTGCCTTCCGATGGTCAGGCCAACCCTTCCGATATCACCCAGGCACTGGCAAAAGGTGCGCGCATGGCCGGGGCAACGATTATTGAAGATTGTCCGGTGAGCGATATTGAAATCGAAGATGGTAAAATTCGGGCGGTGATTACACCAAACGGGCGCATTGAATGTGAAAAAATCATTTGTTGTGCCGGGCAATGGTCACGGGAATTCTCAATGCGGTTTGGTGTGAATGTGCCGCTGGTATCGATGCAGCACCAATATCTGATAACCGAGGCAATTGAGGGCATGCCCAAAGACCTGCCGACCCTGCGCGACCCTGACCGGCTGACTTATTATAAAGAAGAAGTTGGCGGACTGGTGATGGGTGGTTATGAACACAACCCATTGCCCTGGGCCGTTGATGGCATACCTGAAGGGTTTCACTTTACGCTGCTCGATTCAAATTATGACCACTTTGAAGACATCATGCAATTGTCCCTTGGGCGTGTTCCGGCTCTGGAACATGCGGGCATCAAGGAACTGGTGAACGGACCTGAGAGCTTTACGCCTGATGGCAATTTCATTTTGGGCGAAGCGCCGGAACTGGATAATTATTATGTCGGTGCCGGGTTTAATGCATTTGGCATAGCTGCTGGTGGCGGCGCGGGCATGGCCCTGGCTGAATGGGTCCATCAGGGCGAAGCGCCCTATGATTTGTGGCCGGTTGATATCCGGCGGTTTGGCAGTGTCCACTTTGATACCGACTGGATACGCTCGCGCACCATGGAGGCCTATGGCAAACATTATTCTATCGCCTGGCCCCATGAGGAAAACCAAAGCGCGCGACCCCGGCGCAAATCGCCGCTTTATGAAAAACTCAAACAACAAGGTGCCTGTTTTGGTGAAAAACTGGGTTGGGAACGCCCCAACTGGTTTGCTGATTTGAGCGCAGGTGAAATGGCAGCGGACGATTACAGTTTTGACTATCAAAACTGGTTTGGGGCTGTTGCCCGCGAGCACAAGGCAGTGCGTGAACCAGCGGCGCTGTTTGACCAGACATCCTTT
>JAKISV010000157.1 GCA_021648425.1 Rhizobiaceae bacterium | reverse complement strand
TTTGCATTCTGCTTGGTTTGTGAAGAACCCTGGGGCATCAGGACAGGTACAAATATCCTTCTGGACTGACGCTCAAGGGCTGGAATGCCCTGGTAGAGTTTTTTGGTTGCCTGCACTAAAATTGCACCGGAAAAAACCGGCCAGAAACGGCGGCCGAATTTTTCAAGTTTGTTTTGAAGAAACGGGCGCTTGCTGATTTTCCCCGGTGGAAAATGCAAAGCATCGGACCAGGAAACCGGTGTTAGAAGGGCGGCGCGCAGAATTTCGGTTAACTGACCTTTGGAAAATGGCCTGCCGGTGCCAAACGGTGTGTGTTCAAAACGGGCCCACAGGCCACGACGGTTGGGTACGACAATGAACAGTTTGCCGTTGGGTGCCAATACACGCCAAATCTCACGTAGGGTTTCAGTGGGGTTTTCACTGTGCTCCAGTAAATGCACCATGACAATTCGATCAATTGAAGCATCAGCCAGCGGCAGTTCTTCTTCAAAGGCTAAAGCGGTGGCAGAGGGTTTGCCAAAAGGCCATTGCACAGCACCCTGGGCGGCGGGCATAAAATTTAAAACGCGTTCACAATCAGGGCCAAAACGGTCAAGCCAGGGGGTGGTATAACCCAACCCCAATACCCGCTCGCCTTTGCAGTTGCCCCACAGTGCCAACAGGGCATTGGCAATCGATTTACTGCTGGCATTGCCCAGGGCAGAGGAATAAAATTCGCGCAGATCGGTTACATCAGTTAACATGGTGCAGACTTTAGCAAGTTTTAAAAAAAATGCGATGCGAAAGGGCGTCTATCATGAGCAAGTTGCAGTTTCATCAATTTATCATCGGGAATGATAATTTTGGAGTTCTGGTGCATGACCCAGATAGCGGGCAGTGTGTCAGTATTGATGCGCCTGAATATGATGCAGTATTGAATGCGCTGCAGGAAACCGGCTGGAGCCTCAGTCATATTTTTGTCACCCACTGGCATCTTGACCATGTGGAGGGCATTGAAGGTTTGAAGCAGAAATTCAAATGTAACGTCGTTGGGCCGACACTTGAGGCCGATAAAATCAAAAACCTTGATGTAACAGTTGATGATGGTGATGAATTTCAATTCGGCTCCCAGAGCGTTCGTGTAATCTCCACACCGGGCCACACGCTAGGCATGGTGAATTTCTATTTTCCCCAGGCAGGCGTGGTGTTTACCGGGGACACGCTGTTTGCGCTGGGGTGCGGGCGGGTGTTTGAAGGGGATGGTGCGATGATGTGGGAAAGTATGCAAAAACTTGCCGCACTGCCGCGCGAGACCATTGTCTATTGCGGCCATGAATATACGCTGGCCAATGGAGATTTTGCGCTTGGGATAGATTCCGGCAACAAAAAACTGGCGGCGCGAATGGATAAGTTCATCGCGCTGCGTGAAGCGGGAAAACCGACTTTGCCAACGACCATAGGCGAAGAACTCGATACCAATCCCTTTTTGCGCACTGATGATCTGGCTATTCGCAAAGGACTGGGGATGAAAGATGCCAGCGACAGTGAAGTGTTCAGCGAAATTCGATCACGAAAAGACAAGGCTTAGTGCCTTGTCAGGATTGCAGAAATGACACTAAAATTATCAGTTGGGCTGGAAAATAGCTGAACCAGACAGCTCTGGAGGCTATTTTTTTCACGGATGGATTTTTCCAGACAAACATTTCATGGGCCAGCACAAGGTCTGAAAATACGAATAACGCTACACCGGCCAGCAATAGTATTTCCTGCCCGCTGGCCCAGGCCGCTATATTCATCGCACCAATCACCAGCGTATAAATAATAACCGGGATTTTCATTTCTGCCAGATGACGCCAAAGGCTGGCCAGCGCTGCCAGAATAATCAGCGCGGTTATTGCCCAAACCGCGATTATTATAATCATGGCTGGTTGTGACGGGGATGGATAGGTAAGGAACAAGGCGACGTAGGCCAGATGAGCGCTTAGAAATGAAACAAGCCCGGCCAGAAACGCAGTGTTGCCATTGCGGGATAAAAAGGCATCCCCTGCTGCGGATAGTGCCAAGGCGGCAATCAGCAGGGCTGGCCCTTCTTCAATGAATGCGACAAATGCCAGAATTAGCACCGGCAGGGTTTTTAGCAGACTGCGAAAAAGACCCGGTTTGCGCGGGAGCGCGAAGATGCCATAAATCAATGCGATAATTGAGGCAATTAACAAAATCACGGGGGCCTGCCTTTGGTGCCGGATTGACAATCGAGTGAATATTGCACACCAGTTGACTATATCTAATCCTGCCGGGCAATAGCACGAGATGAAACCAGAATATATAGACAGACCTTTTGCAAGAAAACAGACTGTTGGTGTCCTGGTCGGCGATGTTGGCGTGGGTGGGAATTACCCCATTGTTGTCCAGTCGATGACCAATACCGACACGGCTGATATTGAAGCAAGCGTGGCGCAGATTGCTGCTTTGCACCATGCGGGTTCGCAGATCGTGCGCATAACCGTTGACCGCGATGAGTCGGCAAAAGCAGTGCCTCATATCAGGGAAAAACTGCTGGCGCAGAATGTCGAAGTACCGCTGGTGGGGGATTTTCATTATATCGGCCATAAATTGCTGGCTGATCATCCCGCCTGCGCGCAGGCGCTGGATAAATATCGCATCAATCCGGGCAATGTGGGGTTCAAAGCCAAAAAAGACAAACAGTTTTCTGCGATTATTGAAACCGCTATTCGCTATGACAAACCGGTGCGTATCGGGGTGAACTGGGGTTCTTTGGATCAGCAGTTGCTTACTCATCTGATGGATGAAAATTCTGCCAATGGCTCGCCGCTTAGTGCGCGTGAGGTGATGCGTGAGACGATTGTTCGTTCCGCTATACTGTCAGCGCAATATGCTGAAGACATCGGGCTGGGGCGGGACAAAATCATATTGTCGGCAAAAGTCTCCAAGGTGCAGGATTTGATTGCGGTCTATACAGATCTTGCCAAACGAAGCGATCATGCGCTGCATCTGGGTTTGACGGAAGCGGGCATGGGCTCCAAGGGCATAGTGGCGTCCTCAGCGGCCATGGGAATTTTACTGCAGCAGGGTATTGGCGATACTATACGTATTTCGCTGACGCCGGAGCCTGGAGGTGATCGCACGCGAGAGGTGCAGGTGGCCCAGGAACTGCTGCAGACTATGGGGTTTCGCTCGTTTGTGCCAATCGTTGCTGCCTGCCCCGGCTGCGGGCGCACCACTTCAACGGTGTTTCAGGCGCTGGCGCAAAATATTCAGGACCATCTGCGCAAAATGATGCCGCAATGGCGCGAAAAATATCCCGGCGTTGAGGAGCTGAATGTGGCGGTGATGGGATGCATTGTGAACGGGCCTGGTGAATCCAAACATGCTGATATCGGCATATCCCTGCCCGGCACCGGCGAAACTCCGGCAGCACCGGTATTTATCGATGGCAAAAAGGCAAAAACTTTACGCGGAGAAAAAATTGCCGAGGAGTTCTTTGAGATGGTCGGTGAATATATCGAGCAGCGCTACGGGTAAGGTGTTTGTACGATGCTGGTATATTATATTTCCCATCCCCAGGTAAAAATTGAACCTGATAAGCCGGTTCCTGAATGGAGCCTGTCTTCTTTGGGGCGTCAAAGATTGCTGGGTGTTTTGGGGCAATCCTGGGTAGGGGAAATCACGCGTTATTATTCCAGCAATGAAATAAAAGCGCTGGAGACTGCAGAAATTTTGGCTTCGCTCAGCAGTGCTCCAGTTACTACGATTTCTAAAAGTGCCGAAATTGATCGTTCCGCCACCGGTTATGTCCCCCATGAACGCCATGAGGAGCTGGCTGATCTGTGTTTTGGGGAACCCGAAAAATCGGCTTGTGGCTGGGAGCGGGCAGTGGATGCTCAACGGCGGATTTATGAAGCCGTTGGCAGTGCTCTGAAAATTCATGTTGATGCGGGGCCGGTCGCTTTTGTTGGTCACGGGGGTGTGGGAACTCTGCTGGCCTGCAAACTGGGCGGGATGAAAATCAACCGCAAAAATGATCAACCCACCGGCGGGTATGTATTTGCTTTTGAATGGCCACAGGAGAAATTACTGTTTGGCTGGCAGGCGCTTGAAGATATTAAGTGTATCGATTAACAAACAAATATCGTTGCATATACCTGCCAAAACAGGTCGCATATTGGTAATTTCATAATTTGTGATTGGGGCTAAAGTTGACGAAAATACTTGCTAAAAGGAAGCCAAATGCGCGATAGAAGTGGTGGTCAGATTCTGGTTGATGCGTTGATTGCCAACGGTAGCGATACCGTATTCGGCGTGCCTGGCGAGAGTTATCTCGAAGCGCTTGATGCGATTTATGAGCGCCAGAATAATATCCGGTTTATCACCTGTCGACAGGAAGGCGGGGCTGCCTATATGGCCGATGGCTGGGCCAATGCCACCGGCAGGCCGGGGGTTTGTTTTGTCACCCGTGGGCCTGGCGTTACCAATGCCAGCATCGGGCTTCATACGGCCTATCAGGGTTCAACGCCGATGATATTGCTGATTGGCCAGGTCCCGCGTCACCAGATGGAGCGCGAGGCGTTTCAGGAAATTGATTATAAGCAGATGTTGGGGCCAATCACCAAATGGGTGGCGCAAATCAACTCTGCTGAACGTATTCCTGAATTTATTAATCGGGCATTTTCAATTGCGATGAATGGCAGACCGGGGCCGGTGGCACTGGCATTGCCTGAAGATATGTTGCTGGAAATGGCGCAGGTTGAAGATTTGCCGGCAGCAGCCATCGTCAGGTCCGCGCCTGGTGCGGGCGATATCGAACAGATGGGTGCGCTTTTGAACTCCGCTAAACGCCCGCTGATTGTATTGGGTGGTTCAAACTGGGATAAAGCGGGACGAAAAGCCATTCATGAATTTGCGGAAAAAAATCATATTCCCGTCGCCACCGGATTCAGGCGGCAGGATTGTTTTGATAATACCCATCCCTGCTATATCGGCAATCTGGGCTTTGGCAGTTTTGCACAATTGCTCGAATATGTTGTTTCCGCCGATTTAATCATCGCGATTGGTTCGCGGCTGGCCGATGCCACGGTGCGAAAATATACGCTGGTGAATGCACCAAAACCATCACAAAAACTGGTGCATGTTTTACCCGCGCCTGAAGAACTGGGACGGGTGCTGACGCCGGACCTGGCGGTTTGTTGCGATCCAAATCTGTTTGCAATTGCTGCCAACAATAAGATTAAAATTGCTGAGCCGAGCTGGAAGGAGTTGACCAAAACCCTGGCCAACGGCCTGCAGTCTTCTCTTGTTCTTGGTCCCCAGAACGGGCCGGTGGACATGGGTAAAATTATGGAATATCTGCGCGAGTATTTACCCGCAGACGCCATCATCACCAATGGTGCGGGTAATTATGCGGACTGGCCCAACAAGATGTTTAATTATCGCAGTGCATACACAACGCTGGCGCCGATTTCGGGTGCCATGGGTTATTCCATGCCTTCGGCGGTGGCGGCCAAGCTGGCTTTCCCTCAGCGTGTTGTGGTGAGTTTTGCAGGTGATGGTGATTTTCTGATGAATGGTCAGGAGATTGCCACCGCCGTTCAATATGGCGTTAATCCGATAATTTTAGTGATTAATAACGGTAGTTACGGCACCATTCGCATGCATCAGGAGAACCGGCACCCCGAGCGGGTCAGCGGTACGGATTTGAAGAACCCTGATTTTGCAGCATTTGCCCGCTCGTTTGGGGCCAATGGAGAAATTGTCGAAAATACACAGGATTTTGCACCTGCTTTTGAACGGGCATTAAAAGCAAAAGAAGCAACCCTGATTGAAATTCGCGTGGGGACGGACAGCTTTGGTCCCGACACCACAATTTCCGGCTTGAAAAATAAGGCCTGACACTGATGCCACCGCTTTCACCTTTGCTAAATCGTTTTAATCCCTCACCAATTTCCGGGATGATGGGAACCGTCGCGCGCATGCTTTCGGAAGGGCAGACGCTTTATGATTTTTCTACCGGCGAGCCGGATTTTGATACGCCGCTTCATATTAAACAAGCGGCAATCGAAGCAATCAAAAAAGGTGACACCAAATATTCTCCCACCGATGGCAGCATCAAAGCCCGCAAGGCGGTACAGCGCAAGTTTGAGCGGGACAACAATCTGCACTTTGGCGTCAACGAGATTATTGTTGCCACCGGTGCAAAGCCATTGTTGGCCGATATCATTCGCACCATTGCCAGCGAGGGTGACGAAATTGTATTGGCTGCGCCCGCCTGGCCTTCGCATGTGGGGATGATCGAACTGGCGGGGGCAAAGCCGGTGTTCGTCGAAACAACGCAGGCTGAGCGCTTCATTATTGAACCGGAGAAACTGGCCAAAGCGTTGAATAAACAAACCCGTGCAGTGCTGCTTTGTGCGCCTTCCAATCCAACGGGTGCAGTATATTCACGCGAGGAACTTGAGGCGATTGCCCAGGTTTTGCGCCAGCACAAAGACTTGTGGATTATCACAGACGATCTTTATGAGCATATTA
>JAKISV010000156.1 GCA_021648425.1 Rhizobiaceae bacterium | reverse complement strand
CAAGCGCATAAGGCTCCAGATAGGCGTTGCCATCTGGAATACGGCGTCGATTAAAGTCCTGAAGCCACCAGCCGTCTCCAGTTGGGTCAAAAGCCTCAGCGTCCGTTCGGCGAAAAACAGCCGTTGTAGAAACGAGTTCAACAAATTCAAACATTTCATCCTCGGCAATAAAGTCAGCAAGGCGCCCAATTGTAGCAATGTGAACATCATCAATAATCAGGATACCATTGGGCTTAATATGGGGATAAAAGTAGTAGTACTCAATCTCTGGAAACGGGAAGCCATGCGGCCCATCTATGAGCACCACATCATATTTTTTGAAACCTTTATATTTTGGAAGAGTTTTTTGTGTAGGCCCAAGTACGAGTTTAACGTTTTTATTTTTGGTTATTTTGCAGCTTTCAAAATAATTTATGCTAGATTCATCATCCTCACGGTCATCAATACAAAATACTGTATGATTCGACGATAAATTTGAAAACATGATGGTGGATTTACCACAACCGGTTTCTGCGGTTGCAGTTATTTTCTCCGGAAGCAATTCCTCTAGCCGACGTAAAACCGTAGTGGAAAACGCGCCAGCTACATGAGATTTTTCGCTAATTTCCAGTTTCGCAATTTTGTCAGTAATGAGCATGCCCTATATTCCCTAATTTCCACTTTTCACTATATTTACAACCCGTTCTACGGGTTCAAACTCAATAAAAGAACTTCTGTTTCATTGCCAGTATTTCGTTTGCAACATATGCCGGTTGGCTTTATATACGCCCGATACCAAGGGAAATATGAAAAAAAATGCCCAATACCAAATTAATAATTTCACTTACTAAGGGTAATGTATTAAAAATTCCAGTTATTTCTGCACTAAATTACCTAATCTTCAACACGGCTCACTTGGATTAACTATATATCCCACCATGTCCTGAAGATCGCCAAAATTTTTTTGCGCCAAATCAAACCTCTTTTACAAACAACGTGACCTGTAAAAAATCCAAGTAATTGTGAGTAATCCCCTTCCATTGCTAGTGATGTTATTTTACAAAGTTTCATTGGAAAATACAGGCCGTAAACTTAGTGGAATTAAATTTGTGAACATCTATCCGGTAATTATGTGTGGGGGCGTTGGCTCTCGATTGTGGCCAACATCAAAAGCTTCTTCACCAAAACAGTTTGTCGACTTGCTGGGCAAAAAATCCCTATTCCAGGAAACCGCATTAAGGGTATCGCAAATTGACGGCTTTGCCCGGCTTATCGTCGTTACAGGTACAATACATGCCCGAAGTGTAGCAAGCCAACTGTTTGATCTGAATATTCAAGCAGATTTACTTTTGGAACCGGAAGGCAGAGATTCTGCACCTGCTATAGCTGCCGCCAGTTTATATATTTCAGAACGATACGAAGATGGAATTGCAGTCGTTGTTGCATCTGACCATCATATTCCAAGCACAGAGCATTTTTGCAGAGATATTCATGCAGCAGCTATAATTGCTGCGGAGGGGGGAATTGTCACACTTGGAATCCAACCAAATATCGCAAGCTCTGCCTATGGCTACATAGAGCCAACGGATGGGGTTAAGATATTGTCGCTGTAAAGAGTTTCGTTGAAAAGCCCGATGCAAAGACAGCGCAAGCTTACATGGATAAAGGGTATTTGTGGAACTCAGGTAATTTCATTGCTTCAGCAAGAACGCTAGTAAACGAGTTTAAATCATTGGCACCATCCGTTTTCAATAACGTAGTTCAGGGTATAGCGGAAAAAACCGATATTGAACATGGGATACTGCTTGGTTCCAGTTTCTGCATTGCTGAAAAAATTTCCATGGACTATGCTATTATGGAAAAAACCCGCAAAGCGATGGTTCTGAAATCATCTCTTGAATGGTCTGATCTTGGTGCGTGGGATGCAGTGCACAATGTCATGGAAAAGGATGAGAGCAATAATGCCATCATAGGAAATGGCCTGGTTTTCAACAGCACCAATTGCCATATTCGGGTGAACCCCGCCAGATTTGCGGTTGTTTCACAGGTTGATGGGCTAAATGTCATTGTTGAAGACGATGTTGTGTTTGTCACAAGGTTGGATTGCTCACAAAAAATAAAACAGACAGTTGAGTTGTTAAAATCCACAAATCGCCCCGAGCTTGATGATGGGCCTAAAGGTTTTGATTTCAAGCAAAATGCCGAACATTTGACAGCCTGGTTAGATACAACAGTTCTTCCACTTTGGTGGAGCCTTGGTTTTAATAGAAAGGACCTGATATGGAGAGAAGGCCTTACGCTTAAGGGGAAACCTATAAGCAATGATTGTCGCGCCCGGGTTCAGGGAAGGCAGGCTTATGTATTTGCTTCAGCAGGAAAATTTGGATGGGAGGGACCGTGGCGCGAAGCGGTTGTTGCTTCCATTCGCGGCATTGAAAAACACTATCTGCGAGATGACGGTCTCTTAAGGACGCTGGTCAGCGCTCAAGGTAACAGCCTTAATAACAGTGCTTATATACATGATCAGACTTTTGTTTTGCTGGCATTAGCTGCAACCCAGCAAAATGCCTCCAGTGGAGCCTGCATGGAAACCACCTCACAGCAATTGCAGAACAATAGAGATGAAATGGAAATTGCCACCGCGCCCGTTGGTTTAACGGCAAAAAATGATCAGGCCACTTTTTCTACTGAGTCAAATTTGTTGGGTATGTCAGAAATTCTACTCACTAGAATAGAAACAGCGTTTGGTCGAAAAGCCATCGATGGAAACCGCGGATTTAGAGAAACTGGAAGCCATGCTTATCAATCAAATGCACATATGCATTTGCTGGAGGCAGCCCTTTTGTGGTTGGAGGTGTCTGATGAACAAGGGCTCGATGGACAACGCTGGAATGAACTATGCGTCGAAATTACCAGCCTTGCAATTGATTGCTTTATTGACAGTAAAGATGGATTTATACGTGAATTCTTTGATGAAAACTGGGAGCCAGCTCCAGGTGCCAATGGACAAATTGTAGAACCAGGACACCAGTTCGAATGGGCATGGTTATTTGTTAGATGGTTTAAATACTGTGGTGACAAAACCTATTTGAAAGCTGCAAAAAGGCTCTTTGCCGCCGGCGTTAAGGGAATTGACCCTGTTACCAACGCTGCTGTGGACACCATGAATAACAGGCTTGAGCCAACCACCCGTCAAGCGCGACTTTGGCAGCAAACTGAATGGCTTAAGGCTTCGCTGGTTCTTCATGAAGAAGCGGACAAAAAAGACCGAGAATATTATCTGGAGCATATAATCAGGTCGCATGAAACATTCCTGCGGTATTTAAACACCGATACCCTTGGCGTTTGGTATGATAAACTTCAACCAGAAGAAGGCTTCCTGCATGAGATATCTCCTGCAAGTTCGCTTTATCATATATCCTCAGCAATCAGACAATTGCAAATTGTCAGCTAAATATTTCAGGGTCAGAACCTATTTATCCATATCCATTTCATCGCCGTCTTCCGAATTTTTATCCATCGCCATCGCACCATCTCCATCCATCTGCAATTCCATGTGCATAACGCCTTGGCTATCGGTGTGAGTGATCATGAATAATCGCTGGGCAACCAGGATTATTACAAAACCCACCAGCGATACGATTAATACCAGCGGATCACTTTGATATTTCATCAGGATAAAAGCACCCAGAATGACGACATCAAGCACAATGGCGATTAACGGGATAATAGGGTTCGACTTTGTTTCTTTGAGCAAATATCGAAAAAGGCCCCAATGGATTGCTATGTCCATGATCAGATAGAAAATAGCACCGATTGAGGCAATTCGGGTGAGGTCAAACAATATCGTCAAGGCGATTGCCAGCACCACCGTAAATACCAGGGCGGGATTGCTCATACCCTGATAAAGCCGTGGCAACTGCTTCATGTTACTCAACATAGCAAGCATTCGTGAGGCGGAAAATACACTGGCAATCAATCCCGATACAGTGGCAATAATGGCCAGCAGCACTGTCAATATTAATCCCAAGTCGCCAAAAGCGGGACGGGCAGCGGCAGCCAGCGCATAGTTTTTGGCTGCAATAATTTCCCCAACACTCAGGCTGCTGGCAACCGATAGCGCCAGCAGGGTATAAAGTATGGTGCAGATAATTATCGACAATATTATTGACCGGCCAAGGTTACGATGAGGATCGATAATGTCATCACCCTGATTGGTGATTGTAGTGAAGCCTTTGAAGGCGAGAATGGATAAGGCAAGGGCTGCTATAAAGTTAAAAGCGCCACCTGATACAACGCCGGGGGCAGGTTTACTCCAGGCTTCCATCGAAGGAAATCCCGCAAATGCGAGTCCTGCCAGCGCCAGCAGAGCGATACCCGCAATCTTGATTACGGCCGTCAGATTTGCCGTGCGCTCAATGGTCTTGTTGCCGGAAATATTGATGAGATAGGCAATGACTATCAACAATACGCCAAGTATCGGAACCAAGAATTCGGTGTTTCCAACATCAAATAATTGTAGCGTATAAGAACCAAATGTCCTTGCCACCAGACTTTCAGCAATTACCATCGACACATACATCAACAGGGAAAAAGTACCCGCCATGGTACCAGGGCCATAGGCTTTACGCATAAACATTGCGACGCCGCCAGAAGATGGATAGGCGTTAGAAAATTTGACATAGGAATAAGCGCTAAAAGAAACTACTATCGCACCGGCCAAAAATGCCAAAGGGAATATCCCACCCACAAGTTCAGCAATCTGCCCCATCAGCACAAATATGCCAGCACCAATCATAACGCCGGTACCAAGCGACACAGACCCAATCAGCGATAGTTTGCTTCCTGAATTTTTTTCCATGCCAACTCCAGAATTTTTTAGGATTATCAATCCACAAAAACCGTAACATTGCTGCCAATACCGGTACATTCACTAATAATTGAACCACTGGCACCCGCTCAGAATATGCGTTACCATTTTACCAGCCCGGCCAACCAGTACGAAAAGGGATGCGTCATGTGTTTGTCTGAAACGGTCAGTTTTGCAGCCAGTGGCCTATTGCTGGTTGGCGGTGCCTATGCCTGTACCCGGGCATGGACTACCAACAAGAAATATCTTCCCGTTGCGATGATGCCGATTTTTGCTGGCTTGCAACAATTCAGCGAAGGCTTTGTCTGGTCAGGCATGAATAATGGCGACCCTTCCCTCACACTTATCAGCGCTTTGGTGTTTATCTTTTTCACCTGGTTCATGTGGCCGTTCTGGATACCGCTCAGTGTTTATGTGCTTGAGCCGCCCGAAAGTAAAAGAAAACACCTGTTTTTAGCTTTTGCCTTGATAGGTTTGGCTTTTGGCCTGATCCTATATGTGCCCCACTTGCTAAATCCTGACTGGATCAACGTTTCCATCAATCGTGATTCCCTCGCCTATGAAGGAACAATGCTGCTTGATTTTATGATGCCGCGCACCGCCACCAACACGCTTTATCTTACACTGATCGTAATACCACCCCTGCTGTCGCGTTACCTGCATGTTCGCTTTTTCGGACTATCATTAATAGCCGTGATTGTGGTTGATATCCTGTTCCTCAGATATGCCTATATCTCATTCTTCTGCCTGTTGGCTGGCCTGGCAACCCTGCACCTGATCTACATCATCGTACGCAACAAGTGTCAGCGCGAATGCCCGATGCTGTTTAGTTAAAGCACGTTTGGCCTATTCTGGTGTTATTGTAATACCACATCAGTATTAGCGCGTATGCGCTCCATCAGGCTGTCCAGGGTTGCGCGCTCTGCCCTTGTCAATCCGCGCAAGCACTCCTCTTCAAGCTGTTTTACCAGTGGCACCAGATTATCAAACATCCGCTTGCCTTTAGCAGTCAATTTCAACACCACACGCCGCCGGTCGTTAATGTCTGTTTTACGCTTCAAAAAATCCCGGTTTTGCAGGCCTTTGATTGCCCTGGAAACCACAACTTTATCCATGCTTGATTTTTGCACAATCTCGCTGGCGGACATCACGCCTCCATCTCCAAGCACTGCCAGTGTGCGCCATTGCGAAACAGAAAGTCCGAAACGACTGGTATAAACACTCGATATCGCTTCACTGACAGCGCGATCAAGCACCCTGAGGCGATAGGGGAAAAAATGGTTCAGATCAAAATCATTCAAAACCTTCGAACCCGACATTCTTTTTTTGCGCACAGTTGGATTATTCATCGCGCAAATTTAGTTTCATAAGATACCAATAGCAAGGTAAATTGGCAGTTTCCGCTTGACATAGTTTCATTTGCAACTAATTTTATCACCAATCGGAGGGAACAAATGAACAGCTGGATTGAAAGCGCAAATAACCCCCTCTGCCATTTTCCTGTACAAAACATCCCCTTTGGCATCGCCGCCATTAATGATGGCAATCCACGTTGCGTTAGCGCTATCGGCGATTTTGTGGTGGACTTGAGCCTGCTTGAAGCAAAGGGATTATTGCCTGGCAGTGGCAAAAATTCTGTTCTTAGAAATCCGGCGCTAAATTCATTCATGGAGCTTGGAACCAG
>JAKISV010000155.1 GCA_021648425.1 Rhizobiaceae bacterium | reverse complement strand
AGTCCCAGCGATTTCCGTATAGGTCTTCGAATACGGCGACCATACCGTAGTCCTGTTCTTTGGGTTCGCGGACGAATTTTATACCCTTATCTAGCATATCATTATAGTCCCGCCAAAAATCATCACTATTGAGAAATAGGAACACCCGTCCGCCTGCTTGGTCCCCTATAAATTTCTCCTGCCCCGCTGTGGAAGCTCTGGCGAGTAGGATTGTCGTACCTACTGAACCGGGTGGTCTAATAACGACCCATCGCTTATCCTGCGCGGCTTGAAAAGTATCTTCGACTAATGTGAAATGTAGCTTCTTCGTGTAAAATTCTATAGCCTCATCATAATCGTCTACTACCAGCGCAATATGAACAATGGATTGTTTCATCCGTTGTGCTTTTCCTGTTCAACAATCTGTTTTCCAAATGCCGGTTTACTAAACAACCGGATTTATGAATCTTTTTTTGCCGGGCAACTTGAAATGCCAAACAGTGAATAGGCCGGGCATGATCCCACCAGGGCTGTAAGAAGCGGTACAACACCAATCCACCCAACCCACGTATAAGGTCCTGCGCCAAAATAACCCAATGCGTACGCAATCAATGCAGCGCCAACGATCAGGCGCAGTATGCGATCAATATTTCCCATATTTTTGGTCATGGTTTTCTCCGTTGGAGTTATTGTTTTTGTCAGAAAGATTCTCTGATCTGCTACTAATTATAACACCCCTTATGACCTTTGTATGTGATGATGTGACAAAAATACTCAATCAATTTGAACCCGGCCTCCCTTTATTTGACCAGGCAATTAACTATATTTGATATTCCATATTTACTCCAACCGGCGCGCCCATTAGGTTAATAAAGAGTTAACAGGGTTTTTCGGTGTTTTGAGTTATGCGTACAATCGGGATTAGGTGGGGAATTATATCGGCGGTCAGTTTTCTGGCGGCATTTAGCTATCTGGGCGGTGGCGACACTGCCAGTGCCGACACCGCCAAACATATGGATGTTACAGGCCGCACTTCGCAGCCGATTGGGCATTACTTTTATTGCCTTGATAATCCCGATGATTGTAAGTCAAATAATTCCAGCCCGATTGCACCGGTTCTTAAAAGAACCATGTGGAAGCAGATGGTGGATATCAATAATGTTGCCAATTCCACCGTTGAGCCCCTCACTGATCTTGAGCAATATAATCAGGAAGAATACTGGACTTTGCCGGGGAAATTTGGCGATTGTGAAGATTATGTTTTGTTGAAGCGAAAATTGCTGATGGAAAAGGGTTTTTCCGCTTCTTCGCTGCTGATAACGGTCGTTAAACTGCCCGATGGTAACGGCCATGCGGTATTGACTGTTCGCACTGCCAAAGCAGACTATGTTCTCGACAGCCTTAATGAAAAAATACTGCCCTGGAACAAAACCGAGTATCTATATCTCAAGCGCCAATCAACATTGCATGCGGGGCAATGGATAGATATTCGCGATTCACGCGATATGGTGAGCGCAATCAAGTAATATGCTGCAATGGCTATAAACACCCGTTTAACCCAAAAACTGAACCTGGAATGGCCGATTATCAGTGCGCCAATGGCGATTGCCGGCGGCGGCAAATTGGCAGCAGAAGTAACCCGTGGCGGGGGGCTTGGCCTGATTGGCGGGGGCTATGGTGACAGCGAATTTATTGGGCAGGCTTTCCAGGATGCTGGTAACAGCAGGGTTGGGATCGGGTTCATCACCTGGTCGCTGGCAAAACAGCCTGAGTTACTTGATCAGGCTCTGGAGCATTCGCCCGATGTGGTGATGTTGTCGTTTGGCGACCCTTCAATATTTTCCCAAAAAATTAAACAGGCCGGTGCTACGCTCATTTGCCAGTGTCAGACTATCGCGCAACTGTCGCAGGCGCTGGATGCCGGTGCTGATATTGTTGTTGCACAAGGTGGTGAGGCTGGCGGTCATGGCGGAATACGCGGCACGATGAACTTTGTTCCAGAAGCCAGCGACCTTCTGAAAACCCACAGTCCCGATACATTATTGCTTGCTGCCGGTGGCATTGGTGATGGACGCGGAATTGCGGCAAGTTTGATGCTGGGTGCAGATGGTGTTTTAATCGGGTCGCGTTATTGGGCCAGTAAAGAGGCTTTAGTCAGCAACGCATTCCAGAAAGCGGCCCTGGCTGCCAGCGGAGATGAAACGCTGCAAACAGATATTCCCGATGTGGCGCGCGGGCTTGAATGGCCCACGGGCAATGAAATTCGGGTGTTGAAGAACAGGTTGATGGAGGAATTTCACCCGCGCTCGAAACAATTGTCACATGATGAGCTGGCAGAATTAAAGGCAAAATACCTGTCTGCCAACCCCAATGACAATGCGCAAGAAGGTGGAATTATTGTGGGTGAAGTGGCGGGTATCATTCGCGACATTCCAGGCGCTGGTGTTTTGACAAGGCGCCTTGGCATTGAAACTAAAATCGCCCTTTCCACTGCCTATTGAGTATCAATCGCCGGGAAACGGCTGAGTTGCTCCCAGTGAACCGGAGCTTTCGAACTTTTTCAACATTTGGCGATGGTAGCAAAGTACGCACTCAGATTTATTGGCGGCGTATGGGGTAAGATTATCTGGTCTGAGCGGCTTTTTATTAGCGCCGGTAATAAACATGTCGATTGACTGACCATGGGCCTGTAATTTCGGTTTGGCATTGTGGTCAGAAGCAAGGCCGGCGGACGCTGTGATTGTTGTCAACGCAAAAATTGCTGATGCTAATATAGGTTTTAAAATTCTGTTGTTTCGCATGGTAGTTCCCCAAAGCGAATTATGTGTACCCTGCTCATCTGGTTTATGAAAAACAATCCGCCAATATTTTTCATTTGTGATTTTGGTTAAGATTATCCCAATTTTATTGAGACTTCCTTAAAACCATTATCCAAAAGAAAAAGGCCGCATTTGTGTTGAACAAACGCGGCCGGCAATTAATTTCAAGCGCTTCAGAACTTACTCTTCTTCTTTGGTCAGCTCCTCAAGGGTAACGCTCTTGTCCTTGATATTGGCGACACCCATAATGTAATCAACGACTTTTTCTTCATAAAGGGGCGCACGCAGACCGGCAACAGCATCGGGAGTTTTCTGAAAATACTCCATGATTTGCTGTTCCTGACCGGGATATTGGCGCATTTGTTCGTAGATTGCCGTTTGCAATTCTTCTTCGGTGATCTCTATTTTCTGTTCTTCACCAATTGTTGCCAGCACAAGACCCAGGCGAACGCGGCGCGCGGCCAGTTCCTGATATTCTTTGCGGGCCTTTGCTTCTGTGGTGTCTTCGTCTTTAAAAGTCTTTTTGTTGCGTTCCAGTTCCTGGGTAACCTGCCCCCAGATATTTTCAAATTCCTGCTCGACCATTTTGGTTGGCATTTCCATTTTGGTCTTGTCGTTCAACTGATCAAGAATTTGTCGCTTAACTTTAGCGCGGGTAAATGAGCCATATTGGCTTTCTATCTGACCGCGAATGACTTCGCGAAGCTTGTCGGCACTTTCCAGACCAAGTAATTTTGCTGTTTCATCATTGATTTCCAGCTTGCCGGGTTTTTCAACCAGCGTTAGCGTCACATCAAATTCGGCCTTTTTGCCAGCCAGATGCTCAGCACCATAGTCTTTGGGGAAACTTACCTTTACGGTTTTTTTATCGCCTGATTTCAGGCCCGCCAGCTGGTCTTCAAAACCGGGAATGAATGTTCCTGAGCCCAACACCAGTTTAGCGTCTTTATCTTCCCCGCCTTCAAACGCTTCGCCATCGACTTTACCCAGGTAGTCCATGGTTATGCGATCGTTTTTGGCAGCCTTGCCTTTTTTCTCATCCCATGAGCGGGTGTTTTCAGCGGCTTTTAATGCCTGCTCTTCAACATCCTTGTCCTTGACTTCGACCACAGGTCGCTCAATTTTTAATTTCTCAAGGTCTGGCACATCAAACTCAGGTAGAATTTCATAGACCAGCTTGAATTCAAAATCACGATTGCCAGCCAGTATTTCTTCCGCTTCTTTCTCATCATCGGTCATAGAAACTTTAGGCTGCTGGGCAGGTTTATCACCGCGTTCTTTTAGAACTTCGCCTGAACGTTTTGAAATGATCTCGTTGACGATTTCGGCCATGGCCTGCTTGCCATGCAGTTTGCGAATGTAGCTGAGGGGTACTTTACCCTGGCGGAATCCGTCAATTTTCACCTGGCCCTTCAAGCTATTCAAACGCTCGAGTAATTGCACTTCCATGTCTTTTTTTGGAACTGTAATTGTCAGTTCGCGGGCAAGGCCTTCGTTGAGGGTTTCATCAACCTGCATTGTTCATTCCTAGCTGTATTTGGCCTGTTTGGGTTCAGGCTCTGTCGATCGGGTTTTGTTTGAATTTCGAAAATTCATATGCAAATCAAGCTGGCCTCGGATAGTAAACCATGTTGGATTCAAAGGCCGATTGGCTTGTGAGTTTTATACATTTGATAGCTGCCGCCTGCAAAATCACTCAATAATGTAGTGGCTTTATTCATATGCGTGGGCGCAATAGCACGGGATGAAAAATTCAGCAAGAGAAATGCGGGATTTTGAAACCAAACTTTATAGTTGATTTGACAACAAACCCGTACTTTAGATAGTTGTGCTCAAACTGGGGGATAGCATATGGATGAAGAATTCATTCAGAAAAACAAGCTGACGGTCAGGCGATTGTTTTATGAACTGATGAATAAACAGAATTTATTACTGGCAAACGAAATATTCAATGTACGGCTGCAAGCCAATCTCAACGATTTTTCTATCGAGGGACGTAGCGCATTTCTCAAAGTCCTGAAGAAGTATTTGCGTGACTTCCCCGCTCTTCACTATGAAGTTTTATCGGTTTTTGGGGAAGGAGATATGGTTTGTGCCCATTGGAAACTGATTACCAGGCTTGAAGAAGGAGATATGGTTGTGCCATCAACCGGTATTACTGTGTTCAGGTTTCGTATCGGTAAAATAGTGCAGCTTGACCAGCAATGGAACAATAGGCGCTTGCAATTGCCTGCTAATGAGTAATTTGATTATAAATCTGATTGTTTAACTTGGGGCTATTGCAGTATAAATCTACTTGAAAATTGATAACCCGGATGGAGACTGCCGATGGGCGCAGGTGCCTGCTATAATGCAGTTAGTGTATTTGTTGATGAAAATGTGGCGAAGGGCTTTGGAGATAAACCAGCCTTCATTGATCCTGCACGCGAACTGACTTATCGCGAGTTGCAGATATCCACCAAAAAAATCGCCAATGTTTTTGGCGGGCTGGGTATCAAACGCGAAACTCGCGTTGCAATGTTGATGTTTGACACAGTGGAATTCCCGATTGTTTTTTGGGGCTCAATCAGGGCCGGCATTGTGCCGGTTTGCCTGAATACACTGCTCACTGTTGATCAGTATGAATATATGCTCGCCGACAGCCGGGTTGAAGCATTGTTTGTCTCAGTACAGTTGCTGGCGGTTGTCGAACCATTGTTAAAACGGCTGGAATATTTGAAGCACATTATTGTGGTTGGTGGAGAAAGTCCGCAATCGAATTATCTTGATTATGGACAGTTGATAGACAGCGCCAGCGGTGAATTTGACAGTGTTAAAACAAGCCCGGACGACACAGCTTTTTGGCTCTATTCCTCGGGTTCCACCGGCGATCCAAAAGGCACAATGCATGTTCATACCAGCCTTGCTCATGTCGCAGAGTATTACGGGCATGGTGTGTTGGGAATTGAACATGATGATGTGATATTTTCGGCCGCAAAACTGTTTTTTGCTTACGGTCTGGGGGCCGGGCTTGGCATGGCTTTATCGGTTGGCGCAACGACGATATTGCTGCCTGAGCGCCCTACGCCAAAGACAGTGCTTGCCACTCTAAAACAACACAATGCAACGCTGTTTTTTGGCGTACCAACGCTTTATGCAGCGATGCTGGCCGACCCCGATTGCACGCCGCAAAACAGCTCTGCCAAACTTCGCCTGTGCATATCCGCAGGAGAAGCGTTGCCGGCTGAGGTTGGAAAATCCTGGAAAAAGCGCATGGGTATTGATGTGATCGACGGCATCGGCTCCACAGAAATGCTGCATATATTTTTGTCCAACCGCCCGGATGATGTTTGTTACGGCACATCGGGAAAGGAGTTTGAGGGGTATAAACTCAGGCTGATTGATGAAAAGGGAGAAGAAGTATTGGTGGGTGAGATTGGTGAATTACTGGTATGTGGCGCCTCGGCTGCCGATGGCTATTGGAATCAGCGCGAAAAATCCCGGGCGACGTTCGCTGGAATATGGACACACACCGGCGACAAATATTTTCGTGATGAAGAAGATTATTATCATTATTGCGGGCGCACTGATGACATGTTCAAAGTGGGTGGGCGATGGGTTTCACCCTTTGAGGTGGAACAGGCACTGGTGTCACATCCACAGGTGTTAGAGGCCGCAGTCGTTGCCCATGAAGATAAGGACGCGCTGACCAAGCCCAAAGCCTTTGTGGTGCTAAACGGGGATGGGGCCGACGACAAA
>JAKISV010000154.1 GCA_021648425.1 Rhizobiaceae bacterium | reverse complement strand
ACCTGTGGGGCTGATGTGAGCTTTATGCGCAACCGGGAACTTGCGGATGATTTAACAGGAATGCTGCCAGTTGCACGCTGGGTTTTGCAACAATTTGATAAGCGGGGAGAACATTTTGATGATGTATTTATCCTGTTTCCCGCTGCCCCTTTGCTGGAAGCTGAGGATTTGATCGGCGCTTATGCAATCTATCAAAGCCACAACCGAAAACGAAATCTGATATCCGTCAGCGAAGCACCGGCTTTTGCCGAATGGTTTTTCAAACGCTCCCCGGACGGCCGCCTAAAACCATTGCATCCGGGAGGTGCGTTTCTTGCTCCCTCAAAATTAACCCCGGCCTATTACGAAACCGGAAGTTTTACAATTTTTTCACGCGAATGGCTGCTGTCATCCAAAACCTTAAGTGATGACGACAACTACATTTCCTATGAATTGCCGAGATGGAAAGCAGTTGATATTGATACGATGGAGGATCTGGAGCATGCAGACCTTTTATTTAAAGCAATGAAAAGCCGCCGCGCCAGAAAAACCAATGCCGCAAAAAACTGAATTTTCACCCTCAGATGCTGACAGAATCTGTCTGCTATGGCATCCCGAGCAGATTGAAAGTGTGCGTGAGCAACTAGAAGACCGCCCCCGTTGCGTGGCCCTGCCCTTAACGCCGATGGTATTTGGAGAGTTGCTTACAAGGGGATTTGATATTCATCCCGAGCTTTATCCATTCAATCTGGTAAGCGAGGCGCAAAGGAAAAATCTTGATAAGAATACCGATAAAATCTATCAGCTTTGGTCTAAGAAATTACGCCAGCTGCATGAAAACACTGAAAATCTTTCCAACCTGCCAATAGAAGAACTTGATCACCTGTTGCTATGGTATTTATCTTCAGAACTGCATTTGCTGAATCGGATACTGAATGGAGTTGTTTTTCACTTTCCCAAAATTAAAGAACTTATTATCCCTTCAGGAAAAGCCACAAATATTAACAATTGGCATTACCCACAAAATCTGCCGCTGCTTGCCGCCCTTGATCATAAAAGCCAAAATCTGTGGAAAATTAAGCGGGTAAATGTAGCTTTTTCCAATACGCCACTGTCGCCAATTCCGCAAAAGAATATTTTTGATCCCGACGCAAATTTCACCATCAGAAAAAAGCAAAAATGGGTGATTTTTATGCCCCTTGGTGTACCCGAGTTACCGGGCAGACTTCGTTCTTTGGCGCAGAAAAAATCAACCTGTGTTTTGCTGATTATTGATGAGTTTTTCTCGGGAAATCTGGCTGAAATTTATGCAATCGCTGCCCAACTCAAGAATGTAAAAATCCTGACGCTTTTTGGTGCCGACTTTGAAGAGAGGCAAAATAGAGCAAACATGTCGCTTAACAAATCAGACCTGTTGGAGCTATCAAGCCGCCTTATTCAATTGCCAAGTCAGCGCCATCTAAGCGAACAATTGATTAAAACCCAATGGCCACGACATCTGGCACTGGCAGAATTATTTGAGGAGGTTTTTGAAAAAATCTCACCTTCCGCTGTTGTTTGCGCCGATCACTCGTCACCCGAAGGCGTTCTATTGGCCCATATAGCCTCCAAGCGCACCATTCCGGTTCATATTCTGGCCCACAGCGGCTGGCCGCTAGAAAACAGCAACTCACTGATGCCATTTAACGACAATGCAAGCTATCATGGATGGACAAAAGATGCCGGGGGCGAGTTTGAAAAGCGTGTAAAGCAAAGGCGAGGATATAAAATAAGACAACGCGTATTGCCCATTAAATCTATCTTTCCAATCTATTTGCGCCCCAGGCATCTGCCAACACTAATTCTGCGCGACAGAAAAACTATAAATGTCGGAATTATTCTGACTCTGGAAGCCTTTGACAACATTTCCGAAATAATATCCGGACTGCGAGAGCTTATGAAATGCACTGAAATCCAGGGAAAACCTGTGCGATTTGTTATACGTCTCAGGAAAAACTTCGACAGCGAACATATGATTATGTATCTGCTTAACACCAGCGTGGAGCAAAGAAATTTAATCCTGGGTTTTTCGTCTGAAGAACCAATTATAAAATTCTTTTTAAGGTGTCACCTTGTTGTTGAGGCAGGCACTCAAAGCACAGCGGCACTGGAAGCTTTTGCGGCGCTGACACCTTATCTGCGGTTGGGGAACCCAATTGCCACTCATAAGCGCTTTAATTTTCCAAGGGGCCTTGTTCTACAATTGAACATGAACAATCCAGGGCAGCAATTGCTCAGTTTTGCCAATAGTCGCCGCCAGCGTTTAAAGCTTGCGCTCAAGCAACATATTTGGCTGTTGCGCCAAAGCGCTGCCGGCTGGTTTGCCTCCATCAGGTAAAAGTTTTCTACGGCCAATATTTATCATCGCAATAATGGCGCGACGGGTTTTGTTCCATCTTATTGGAGCTGGTGCGAATGGCTTCAAGCGCGATGTCAATTTTTTCCAGCTCTGCAGCGCGAAGCTTTTCTTCGGTGCTGCAATTGTCATATCCCTTGCGCAACAGTCGTATAGATTCACGGGCATTGTTAGATAACAAAACGTCCAGATGTCGCCTGTCGCGAGCTTCCAACAGGGCCATTATGCGCCGTTGTGCTTCACGCCGCACGCCCTCAATCCGATGCCGACGATGCCAATCTTTAACATCCGTTTCATTCATTAAATATTTAGATGCATCCTCGCCAGGTGGAACACGCCAGACAATTTCATCGGGATTATCAATTTTAAAAACCGGATGATTTTTATATGTAACTCGAATTTTCATGATTATTGCCATGCCTCCATTGTTGGAACGATGCCATAAATTTCATCGGCATGAGGGGTGATCTGTGTCGGCAGCAAAAAGGGTAAAGCGCATAAAATTTCAGTACCCGGTGTTGCACAACATCTAAACATTACACTATCGGAACCCGCAAAGCTTTTTGGATCACCTGTACAAATATAAACCAACTGCTTCCAACCATCAGCCGCTGTCATGACAAAATTTCCACTCTGTTTTACGCCGTCCACATAAAGATCAGTGGCAACGGGCGGATCGACAAAGATGGCACCAGATAAAACACGATAATTCATGCCCCAACTCGAACGCACCCAACGTGGCGCAGTGGAATTGGTAAAGGTAAGATAATAATTCGTGCCATCAATATTGTAGGCATAAGCTGTGCCAGCCCCGGCAGTAATTTTCATCACATAGGCTTCAATGGAATAACGGCGGTAATAATCAGAGGACGTGAAGCGGGTGAGCAAATCAATGATTTCTGAATCCTGTGCTGCCGAGGCTCCACCAAAACTGGTACTATCATATGTGTTTTTCCCATAGGCAGAAAACACCGAACTATTGTAGGAAAACAGATAGGGTGGAGAAACAAAGGACGGGGCAATTATTCCTTTTGGTTCTGGTGATCCGGCAAAACGGCCACCATCTGGAAACATGTTATACATCAGATTTTCGTTGAAGGAATTTTGTGGCCAGCTTGCAAGGCCATCATCCTTGTTGATGACAAGGGATTCATTCCATATCGCTCCGTCAGGACTGACCTTGAAATGAAAATCATCATCTCCGGTCAAGCCTATTTCAGCGCGACCAGACCAGTTGTCCTGAAACAAAAATGATGCTGTGTTAACGGGCGCTGCTTTGTTGAGTTTTGTCTGGATATCGCCCGTACCCGGGGTAACATCATCGTGGGAGAATAATATCGAATTAGATTTTACGGCCAGTTTATCCGGATCGCTGGCAGTGGTGTTTACACCCACCAGCGCGGCAGGGTTAACAGCGTTACCAAAAACCTCGGCCCATGCTGTACCGCTCCATGTCAAAAGTTTTTCCTCATCTGACACCCAGCACAGCCAACCCTGCTGTGGTCCATAAAATATCCAGGTGTTGTCCTGCCATGCAGCAATTTGAGCATCCCTGCCAGCCCATACACCCGTTGCACTTGCGGCCATGAGGTAGCGATCACCGTCAACGGGCGAAAGCGGTGGGGCCAAAAGATCGCGATCAAGCACCGAAAGATGGACAACAGCATCAAGTGCACGAAGTGCCTCGTTGTGGGTTACATGTTTTTGTGCCTGCGCCGCCAAGATATATGGCATGTTCAGATTTGGTGTATCGTTCATCAACAAAACCTTTTATCAACATGTTAAGTCGATGTAGAATAGATGCTGCCGCTGGAGCGGGGATAATTTTTTTCAAAACCCTTCCTGAAAGAGAAATTCGTTGAGCCTTGTCGTCGTGATAGCCACCTATAATGGGGCGCCCTATATTGAGCAGCAAATCTTGAGCATTCTTGGGGGGAGCCTGGTTCCTGACCGGCTGATCATTCGTGACGACCACTCAAATGATGCAACCCTTGATATTGTTGCTCAACTTTCCAAAAACAGCGAAGTAAAATTCGACATTAAAAAAAACCCGACCCGTTTGGGATCTACGCTGAATTTTCTGACAATGTTAAAGCAGATTCCAAGGGACGTGAATTTTGTGGCGCTTTCAGATCAGGATGATATTTGGGAACCATGGAAGCTTGAAAAATCGATGGAGAAACTCGCAAGCACAGGGGACAGCAGGCCGGCTCTATATTGTTCGCGCCAACAGCTTGTCAACGCGGAGGGTAAATCTATAAAGCTTTCTCCCGCCAACATACGAGGCCCCTCATTTGCAAATGCCCTGGTGGAAAACATAGTTTCCGGTTGCACCAGCGTAATCAATCGCTCCACACTAAACCTGATACACGACCTGGAAACACCAGATGTTTTTTTCCATGACTGGTGGCTTTATCTGATAGTCAGTGGGTGTGGCGGCAACGTATTTTTTGATTCAAAACCGGGCATTAGATACCGCCAGCATTCAGCAAACATTGCTGGCAGCCCGGTTAATTTTTTCCAAAATCTAAAGGGCCGTTTCCGTCGTCAGATTTCCGGCCAATCGCGCGAACTTATCGGCAGGAACACAGCTGCACTTTTAAAGGCAAGCCAAATTCTAACCGACGAAAACAATAATCTGCTGAACAAGTTTGAACAGGCGCGCAACGCAAACCTGTCGCAAAGAATGGCCTATGCATACAAAACGCCCCTACACCGCCAAACCACAATAGATAGCGCAATAATGCGTGCATTGTTGGCAACGAAGCGAATTTAAAGCATGCTAAACTCATAATTCAGACGTTATTTTTTGTCCCATATATTGCGCTTGCTCCACTTTTTGCTGTTGCTTTGCGCCCAGACCCTGGGGCTTCTAAATGTATCGGCAATCGTGTCAAACCACTCAGGCGAGCGGCTCACATAATTTAGCCAATAATCAAGATCGGATGATCTGACATGGTCGTATTTTTCTACCATGCTGATGCCTTCTTCTCGGGTCATATAGCCGTTACGAATATCCTTGCAGGCATGATCAGTGGCGCGTCCATAGCCGAATTTGATATATTTCAGATAATCATGGGCACCGTTTTCATAGCGATCATCCAGATTTGAAGCAGTGCGATAGGTTCGCTCAAAGGGAACCGGGGAAGGTTTCCAGCCATATTTTTTAGTTACCAGTTCAGTATGCGCCCTGGCATCCCAGCAATCATAGTTACCGATATATATACCGCGAGTGCCGTTTTTTTGAATTTCTTCATCGGAGGGGTATTTGTAACATTCCATTTCCCCTTCTTTGATCAGGTCTTCCTCATCATCGACAAAATCCTGCCAGTCATAACCGCGAAGCGCCATATCCACCCGCCAGCGCTTCGTGAATTCTGGATAGTCATGGGCTGCAAGCATACCGCCAAGCATAGTCCAGCCATGCTCTCCATAAAAGACCAACTTAATGCCCATTTGTGTAGCAATTTTCATCGGCAATGTCTGAATTCCCGAATGGGCATGCCAATTCATATCTCCGGTCTTGCGAAACCCAAGCCGGTTAAAGCGTATCAACATATCAATTGAAGGGGTGATGATGTAGTGATCAAGACCAAACACCTCCTTCATACGCATCATGTTCTGCCAGCCCGCATCAAGATAATTATTGCCGTTGTAAGTCACTAACAGCGGGCGGAGTCCGAGTTTTTCTTTAACAAAATGAGCTTGGTAGTAGCTGTCTTTGCCACCGGAAACTCCAATCACGCATTCGTATCCCGAAGGTTTTCTGTATGGTTCTACCAGCTCTAGCAACTCATCCAGTCTTGCATCCCAATCAATAGTATCGCGCACCTCATGGACACGGCACGCGGTACAAATCCCATCATCATCAATTCCAATCGGAACAGCGGAATTACTAGGATTTACACACTTAGCACACCAGCGTATCCGAGGGATTTCGGTTGGATAAGACGTTACTGGCTGGCTCATCGAATATCATCCAATTTGTTTCGCAAAAATTCTTTAGCTGCGGGGTAGGCGTTTTCCTTAAAATGAAAAACGTTTCCAGCCGCTACAGCGCTGGCACCAGTTTGTTCAAATACATCAAGAAAGTGTTGATTGGAACCCGCGCCTCCACAGGCAATTGTGGGAATATTCACCGCCTCGGCCACTTCTGCAATAGCTTCAAGGTCAAA
>JAKISV010000153.1 GCA_021648425.1 Rhizobiaceae bacterium | reverse complement strand
ATATTCATATGGTTCATATCTCAGTGCAAAACTGACGACTGTGAGCGGGCAATGCGATGTCATGCGCATGAGCGCTGGAATTACAATGGATGACCAATTTGCGTTCTATAAAAAACCCCTTCCAAAACATCGGCTTTAGTCCGTCCAAAAAGTTGGCTGATGGGGAAATCTGCCTTGACCCCACAAAGGCTCTGGAATTGTTTTCACGTTGTCCCATTGCGCATGAAACACCCCTGCTTGAATTACCGCAAATTGCAAAAAAACTTGGCATTGCCGTTGTAAATATAAAAGATGAGCGTTCGCGCATGGGGTTGGGAAGTTTCAAAGCGCTCGGCGCTGCCCACGCCATTGCGAAAATGGCAACTCGAAAATTTGAGCACGGTCAATCTTCAAATATCGAAACTGCTCTGAAAGGCACTACGTTTGTATGTGCGAGTGCGGGAAATCATGGCCTTTCAATGGCAGCGGGAGCAGCACTGTTTGGCGCAAAATCCGTGGTTTATATATCCCAATCGGTTCCTCAGGAGTTTGCAGAAATGCTGCATAACAAACAGGCAAAGGTAGTGAGGCATGGCGATAATTATGAGGCCAGTATGAAAGCTGCAATGGATGCAGCAAATACCCACGACTGGGTTTTATTGTCAGACAGCTCATGGCCTGGCTACACACTCCCCGCTTGTGATGTGATGGAAGGTTATCTCATTTTGGGCGCAGAAGTGGCTAAAAGAATCAGACTGCCGCCAACACATATATTCCTTCAGGCTGGAGTGGGAGGGCTGGCCGCTGCCGTTGCAGCATGCGCCAGAAATTCCTGGGGAGAAGCACCTGAAATTATCGTGGTTGAACCCCTATTTGCACCTGCCCTGATTAAAAGCATTGAGGCTGGAAAACCAGTAACGACGAGTGGTCCCGTTTCCGGTATGGGACGCCTGGACTGCAAAGAGCCCTCACATCTGGCATTGAAATATCTGGCAAAAGAGGCGGATTATTTTACGACAATCAGCGAGAAAGAGGCTTCCAGCGCAGTCAATTTTCTATCTGAATTTGGCATTGATACTTCGCTATCTGGAGCTGCGGGATTTGCAGCTCTGATTTGTGCGGACATAGAAAAAGCTTCCTTCGGTCTCAATCAGGATTCACGGATTTTAGCCTATATTACCGAGGGAGCGGAAGGTGGTTGAGCAGGATTTCCTTGCAACGGAATTCGAAACACGCGTAGAAAACGCGCAACGCGCTATGCACCATGAGGGTCTCGATGCGTTGCTATTCACCAGTGAAGCTGAAATGCGGTATTTTACCGGATTTCGTACCCTGTTCTGGCAAAGCCCCACCCGCCCCTGGTTTTTAGTCCTTCCGCTTGTTGGCAAACCAATTGCAATAATACCCGAAATTGGCGCGGAACTCATGCGCACCACCTGGATTGATGATATTCGCACCTGGTCATCACCTGCACCCCGCGATGATGGTATTTCATTGCTTGTAGAAGCACTTCAAAATAGCAACAAAATTGGAATACCCATGGGCCGCGAAAGTACATTGCGAATGCCCCTTAAAGATTTTGAGCACCTGCGCCAACGGCTGCGTAACTCAATGCTGGTCGATTGCTCAGACCTGATCAACTCACAAAGGATGACCAAATCAACGGCGGAAATTGCCATTATTTCAGAAATTTGCACTATTGCCTCAGCAAGTTTCGCCAACGCGGCAAACCTGTTTTTCGAAGGTCAATCACTAAAAGCGGTTTTCCGGTCGTTCAGGATGGATCTGCTGGCTCAGGGTGCTGATGATGTTCCCTATCTTGTAGGAGGGGCAGGACAAGGCGGGTATAAAGACGTGATATCCCCACCGCGCGATACACCCCTGCGATCCGGGGATGTATTGATGCTCGATACCGGAGCTACGAGGAAAGGATATTACTGTGATTTTGACCGTAATTTTGCCATTGGGCATGCTGGCGAGGCCGCGAAATCGGCCTATACAAAACTTCACACTGCAATCGACGCAGCCATGCGAATTACCAGACCAGGTATAACCTGTGGCGAGCTCTACAAGACGATAGCCCATAAGCTTGACGGATTAGAGCAAGGTGGCGCAATCGGCAGATTTGGCCATGGCCTTGGCATGCAGCTGACAGAAGCGCCTTCAATAATCAATTTCGACGACACAGTGCTTCGTGAAGGTATGGTGTTAACGCTCGAGCCAAGTATTGCCGTTTGCGATGACAAGATTATGGTGCATGAAGAAAACATCGTTGTGCAAGACGGGCCGCCACTTCTTCTCAGTAAACGCGCGCCTCCCGAATTGCCGGTATTATAATATGGGAACTGATAAACTATCATTTGAACTGGATGACGGAATTGCGGCAAAAGCAGCATTTGGCCTCATTGTGCTTCAAAATGACGAAACCCTGGAAGCAGAGTTCCGCACCCTTTTCAATGTCAGCGGCATTGCATTATATCACAGCAGAATCCCATCTGCCTTGGAAGTAAATCCGCAAACGCTGGCACAAATGGAAATCGATCTCCCTCGCGCGGCAGCCCTTTTGCCAAACGCCCGGGCCCTCGATGTGATCGGCTATGGCTGTACATCCGGAGCGACTATGATTGGTTCTGTAAAAATTGCAGAAATTATCCGCAAAGAGCACCCGGGAGCAAAGGTAAGTAACCCGGTCATTGCGATAATTGCGGCATGCCATTACCTCAATGCTCAAAATATCGCTATGGTTTCGCCCTATATCCCGTCAGTCTCCAATGCCATGCGCGATCTGCTGGAAAATAGCGGATTGAATATCACCCGCTTCGGCTCATTTGAGCAAACCCGGGAAGCCGTGGTAGCTCGCATATCCCCTGACTCGTTATACAAGGAAATTTGTCGGCTGGGGAGCCATCAGGATGTGGATATTGTTTTTGCATCCTGCACCAATTTGCAAAGTTTCAGCATCATCGAAAAAGCCGAAATGGCTCTTGGCAAGTCGGTTATCTCCAGCAATCTGGCCCTTGGCTGGCACATGCATAAACTTGCCGACATGTTAGGCTCGGTAGAGGGGCCAGGCACTCTGTTTGGCGATAAATAGCCCTCCCTATTTCGTAATCACTTCCGGCCCCATCATCAATGTCGGCAGGAATGTTGATATAATCGGCACGTAGGTGATGATGATGAGGAACAGCATCAAGATGCTCACCCAGGGCAACGCGGCTTTGACCACGTTGATTACCGACATCTGCGCCACCCCGGCGGTGACAAACAAATTGAGCCCCACCGGTGGCGTGATCATGCCGATTTCCATGTTTACCACCATGATGATGCCCAGGTGAATGGGGTCAATTCCCAACTCAATGGCAATCGGAAACACCAGCGGCGCAACGATTACCAGCAAGCCGGAAGGTTCCATAAACTGCCCGCCAATCAGCAGGATAATGTTGACAATCACCAGGAACATAATCGGTCCAAAGCCCGCCCCCAACATCACCTCAGTAATCATTTGCGGAATGCGCTCCTCGGTCAAAACCTGTTTGAGGATCAGCGCATTGGCGATGATAAACATCAGCATGATGGTGAGTTTACCTGCATCAACCAGGCTTTGTTTGGTATCCTTGTGCAGCCACACGCTCACCAGAGCCATCGGGTTTTTCAACAGGGATTTGTTATTGCCCCCTTTGTCATGCAACGGCCCCATATCGCGATACACAAAGTTGGCGATGACAAAAGCATAGACCGCAGCAACTGCAGCAGCTTCCGTCGGCGTGAAGATGCCGCCATAAATACCGCCCAGAATAATGATAATCAGGAAAAGCCCCCAGAATGCATCACGGCCTGATACCAGTATCTCGCGCCACCCGGCAAAAGGTTGTGAGGGAAGTCCTTTGATTCTGGCATAAATATAAATACCGGTCATCAACATCAACCCGGCCATAAGCCCCGGTATTACGCCCGCCAGAAACATCCGCCCGACCGAAACATCAGTGGCAGCGGCATAAACCACCATGACGATGGATGGCGGAATAAGAATGCCCAGCGTACCGGCATTACAAATCACACCGGCCGCGAATTCCTTGGTATAACCAACCTGCCTCATGCCCGTAATAACAATGCCGCCAATCGCCACCACCGTTGCCGGAGAGGAACCAGAAAGCGCTGCAAACATCATACAGGCAAAAACCGAAGCTATCGCCAGCCCGCCCTGAAAGTGGCCAACCACAGCAATGGAAAACCTGATTATTCGCTGCGCCACCCCGCCTGTCGACATGAAGGTCGAAGCCAGAATAAAAAATGGAATTGCCAGCAATGTATAATGCCCGTCAAAGGCTGCAAACAACGTTTGTGCAACAGAAGCCAGCGACGCATCGGAATAGGCCAGCAGAAACAAAATACTGGAAAGCCCCAGCGCCACCGCAATCGGCACTCCGATAAGCATAAGCGTGATGACAAGGCCAAATAAAATAGCAACGGTCATTGTTTTGCCTCCGCGTCATCGCCATTGGAACCAGGCCCGTAACCGGCCTCCTCCATCATTTCTTCCGCCTCATGACTGGCAATCAGCAAATCATCCTGCCCGTTCCACACCCGCCATGCCGCCTGGATAAAGCGCCAGGTTATCAGTGCCATTGAAAGCGGCAGTACAAAATAAGGAATGAAACGCGGCATTTTTTCATAACGCTCACCATCATTGAGAATGTCGGCAATGAACTGTAAAAACCCCGGCATCGGAATATCTTCAACTTCCAGAAATGCCCGGTTGCCAATGAACGGCGCCCAGTAATCCCAGGAACCCTTGAGCAACAACAGGGCAAATAAAATACAGGCCCCCGCTGCCACCAGCGTCAATATTTTTTGAACGCGCCGCGGAAACATCTTCACCACCACGTCAACCCCGATATGGAAATTGTGCTTTATGCCATAGGCAACACCAAGCAATACCAGCCAGGCAAACAGATAGACGGTCGATTCTACCGCCCACAGGATATTGGAATTAAAAACATAACGCGCTATCACGTTCGCAAACGTGATCAGCGTCATCGCTCCCAGCAAAAATGCGATCAGCGTTTCTTCAAACTGATCCACCACTCTTGCAAATGCACTTTGTTTTGCACGGTTCATTTTTCAATTCCTCCCCGAAAAAAATGCGCGGCTGATATTTCAACCGCGCATCTTATTATTCATACCATATAAACGACATTAGCCGCTTGCATTAGCCGCTTGAGCAGATTCAATGGTTTCCGCACCGATATCATCCTCAAACTTGGACCATACAGGCTTCAAGGCATCAACCCATTTCTGGCGCTGTTCAGGTGTCAGTGTGCGAACGGTGGTACCCGCATCAATGATCTTCTGCTTGTTGGCTTCGTTCACTGCAGTGGATTCACCATTACGCAGAACAGTCACTTCTTCGATGATTTTAGCCAACTGGTCGCGAACATCAGGCTTCAACCCTTCCCACCACTCGGCGGATGTAACAAGAAGATAATCAATAATGCCGTGATTGGTTTCAGTGACACCATCCTGCACTTCAAAGAACTTTTTGCCGTAGATATTCGACCAGGTGTTTTCCTGCCCGTCAATAACCTTGGTTTGCAGACCGCCATAGACTTCCTTGAAAGCCATTTTTTGCGGATTAGCACCAAGCTGCTCAAATTGTGCAACCAGCACATCAGAAGCCTGCACCCGGAATTTCAGCCCCTTGGCATCATCAGGACTAATCAGCGGCACATTGGCCGACATTTGCTTCATGCCGTTATGCCAGAAGGCAAGACCCTGGAGGCCGCGCTTGACCATGGAGTTTTTAAGCGCCTGACCACCGGCGGATTTCTGAAACCGGTCAACCGCATTAATGTCGTTGAACATAAACGGCAAATCAAAGATGCGAAATTTCTTGGTGAATTTTTCAAACTTTGACAGCGAAGGAGCAGCCAGTTGCACATCGCCATTCAGCAATGCTTCCAGAACCTTGTTGTCGTTATAAAGGCTTGAATTTGGAAATACTTCCATGCAGGCCTTGCCGTTCATTTCCGCATTGACCCGCTCAGCCAGCAAAGTTGCTGCAATGCCTTTGGGGTGTTTGTCGGTATTGGTGACGTGGCTGAATTTGATTACGATCTCGCCATCATCACACGGTGATTGTGCAAAAGCCGCAGTTGATGCAGCAGCCATCAGGCCAGCGGCAATTGCCGCAGTTATTGTTAGACGCATTATATTTCTCCCATATTATTTTGTGCTGCAGTTTCGCATTGATTGGGCTTAAATTGCAACCGGCTTATCTAAAACTTTCGTATTGATATGCACTTTCGCATCTACCCGCCCTCTCCAGCCCTGTCCGCCCCTTTGCGCAATCGCTGCACATAGGGCCATAACATCGGAGCAAACAGGCAAAATGCGGCAATCAGCAGTATCGTCAGCGTCAATGGTCGCTCCCATAAAAACGACCAACTGTCATCATTGATCAGCAATGCACGACGCAGATTTTCTTCCATCATTCCACCAAGGATAAAACCCAAAATCATCGGTGCCATTGGAAAATCCAGAAAGCGCAATATCACGGTAATCAAACCAAACAGCACCATCAGTTGAATGTCAA
>JAKISV010000152.1 GCA_021648425.1 Rhizobiaceae bacterium | reverse complement strand
GATAATCTCTTTGATTTCACCCGATTGTTTCAATACAAACCCAGCACAAACAAAAATTAAAAAAACGCCTTATCTGTCGGAATGGTGCCATGAGCAAAAACAGGCCTGAACCAAAACCCGGAATTTTGAATATCGCCGCCTATGTGCCGGGTAAATCAGCAGCGCCTGCCGGCATCAAAACGGCAAAACTATCATCCAACGAATCTCCCCTGGGTCCCAGTCGTTCAGCGGTGGACGCCCTTGGCGCGCTCAATAACAATCTGCACGAATACCCGGATGCTTCCGCCAGCCAGTTGCGACAGGCGATTGCCGACACCCATGGATTAAACGCTGACAACATTATCTGCGGCAATGGTTCTGATGATCTGTTATCGATGCTGGCCAATGCCTATCTTGGTCCCGGTGATGAAGCAATTCACACCGAGCACGGGTTTTTATATTACCCCATTGTCATTGGCGCAGCCGGGGCAAAAGCCGTTATCGCCAAAGAAAAAGACTGCCAGGCCGATGTCGATGCAATATTGGCCTGCGTCAGTGAAAAAACCCGGATTGTCTTTCTGGCCAATCCCAACAATCCCACCGGCACATATTTGCCCAATTCTCAGGTGCGCCGCCTGCATGAAGCATTGCCGCGCGATGTTTTACTGGTAATAGATGCCGCCTACGCAGAATATGTGCAGCGAAACGACTATGAATCCGGTCTGGAACTGGTTTCCAACAACGAGAATGTCGTAATGACGAGAACTTTTTCAAAAATTCACGGCCTAGCCTCCCTTCGCATCGGCTGGGCCTATGCGCCCGCCCATATCATCGACGCCCTCAATCGCATTCGTGGCCCGTTCAATGTAAATTCCGCTGCAATTGCCGCGGGCACTGCTGCTATTGCAGATACTGCCCACGTGCAAAATTGCGTCATTCACAACAATGAGTGGCTGCCCTGGGTGAGTGAACAACTTGAAAAAATCGGACTGAAAGTCACACCTTCCGTAGGTAATTTTATCCTTATTCATTTTCCAGGTGAAAAATATTCAGCAGACGCCGCCGATAATCTGCTTACTTCAAAAGGTTATATTCTGCGCGCTGTCACCGGCTACGGTTTCCCCAACGCCCTTCGCATGACGATTGGAACCGAAGAAGAAAATCAAAGCGTTGTGGAAATTCTCACCATGTTCATGAAGGGCAGTAATTCCTGATGGCTATATTTGAAAAAGTCGCGCTGATCGGCATTGGCCTGATCGGATCATCCATCGCCCGCGTGGTACGCGAGCGTGAAATAATCAATAATATTGCCATTTCCACCCGCTCGCAGGAAACACTGGATGCTGCACGCGATTTGGGACTGGGTGATGAATACAACATTGATGCCTCAGCAATTGTCCACGATGCCGACCTGGTAATAATTTGCACCCCCATTGGTGTGGTTGGAAAAGTTCTGCAATCTATTGCCGGCAATTTAAAACCCGGCGCAATTGTCAGCGATGTTAGCTCGGTGAAAGCTTCCGTTCTTGAGCAGATGCAGCCGTTTATTCCCGATGGCGTACACCTGGTTCCAGCCCACCCGGTAGCAGGCACAGAAAAATCAGGCCCCCAACACGGATTTTCCACACTGTTTGACAATCGCTGGTGCATCCTCACCCCGCCATCCAGCGCAGATAAAGCAGCTGTTAAATTAGTAAGTGAATTCTGGCAGGCCTGCGGCAGCAATATCGAAATAATGGATGCCGACCACCACGACAGAGTGTTGGCCATTACATCCCATCTTCCCCAGCTCGTTGCCTATAATATGGTGGGCACCGCCGATGATCTGGAAACCGTCACCAGTTCTGAAGTCATCAAATATTCCGCTGGTGGCTTTCGCGATTCAACACGCCTCGCCGCCTCCGACCCAACCATGTGGCGTGATGTGTGCCTGCACAACAAAGACTCCATACTGGAAATGCTCACCCGGTTTTCAGAAGAACTAAGCGCCATGCAAAAAGCCGTGCGGTGGGGTGATGGTGAAGCGCTGTTTGAAATGTTTACCAGAACACGAAATATCCGCCGCGACATTATTGATGCCGGTCAGGAAGTGGATACACCAAACTTCGGGCGCGATCAGAAGTAGGGTATGGTTTTTAAAACAACCGCGGAATATATCCCAGCGGGAAAAAGCCCATTGTCATTATCCCGCCCCTGATTTGGATTTTTATCCGAATCTTACCGTCTTTAGACCCCTGGGCAAATAACATGGATGCAGTCTGTATCGTTTTAGCGGTCTCCCCCAGTTGCGGATTTAGCGCCGTAAAGCTCTCCACAATTGCCCCGATATCATTAACTTCCACAGCGAGGTCACCGTTCACAAGTCCGTCCCTGCCAACCCTCAAAGGACCACTTGCTTTCAGATTTCCGCCATTTTCCAATCCGATTTCCAGATTGCGAACCTGCACATCGACACCGTTTGAGCGGGCCCATTTTCCAAGATCCTCACCATTTTTGATCGCCGTATTCAATTGTGAAACCACCGTATCAATATTAAAGGACAACGGCGGTAATCTTTCACGCAATGCCTCACCAAATCGTATGCCCGCACTTTTTACAACCGCATCAACATCCGCAGAACCGGTATCATCACCGCCAGGCCTCAAATGAATTTCCAGGGATTTCAAATCAGCAAACGGCTGGTCTTTCAAAAATCCACTTGCGCCAATAGCCTTGATTTCATCCAGTTGCAAAGAAATCCGTTTGATCCCCCCTACGCTCAATCTGGTACTGGTGCGCGCCAGCTTCCAGTCTAGTTTGAGATCAACAAGCCCCGGCGTTTGAAGCAATGCGGGGCTGTCCAATTCTCCGACGATAAAACCCGGTTGATAAAACTGCGCGGCAGTTCGCAATTCTCCAGCCTTGAACAGAAAATCGCTGGATTTATCTTCATAAAACAGCTGATCACAAAACAATCCGACCCGAAATGGATAGCCCTTCACCTGCTGGTTGGCGCACTCAAGCGTTTTGCCCTGAGCGGCCAATCGATCAACCTGTTCATTCATCCGGCCATCAACCTGACCAGCCAGATAATACCAGCCAACCGTTCCCCCGCCAATCAACACAAACAAAGTCAGAACAATAATTACAATCCTGCTTCGCATTAATCTTTTTTCAGACGGTGGATTTTTCATGTTAAAAATGTTCTTTCAGGAAACTTGATAAATGGATTGATATGGCTTTGTTATGAGTGATTTTTGGGTTTTTGGCTATGGCTCTTTAATTTGGAACCCCGGATTCGACTGGCTCGAAGCACACCGCGCAAAGATATTCGGCCTGCACCGTTCATTATGCATTTATTCGTGGGTACACCGCGGCACCCCTAAGACACCGGGTCTTGTATTAGGCCTCGATAAGGGCGGCTCCTGCCTGGGCATGGCATTTAAAGTTTCATCCCAAAACCGGCAAACGGTTGTCAGTTATCTGCGTGAACGTGAACTGGTAACCAATGTATATAAAGAAGCCTGGTGCCGGATAAAGCTTCAAAATGGCGGTGTTGCAACTGCATTGACTTATGTTGTGGATAGAACCAGTTCGCAATATTGCGGCCAGCTGAGCCTGCGCAGGCAAATTGAAATTGTTTCATCATCCAAAGGAAAATCCGGCAAAAACCGCGAATATATATTGAACACGGTCAATCATTTAAGGTCGATCGAAATCCACGACAATAATCTTGAAAATATAGCTGCCCACCTCAGGCCTGATTAACTCTGGCGGCAAAACGTTTACGAAACTTCTTAGCCAGCGGTGGGCTGGGTTCGCTGTTTTCTGCATCTGCCATCAATTGGTTGGTGGCAGTTTCGATGTCGCTCTCCAGCCGTTGCCTAAACTTGTCCAGCGTTAAACCAGGCTCAATCATCGGCAGAAAACGCATGGTAATCGTGCCGGGATAACGCAGAAACGACTGGCGTGGCCAGAACAGTCCGGAATTTAGCGCCACTGGCAATACCCGGCACCCTGTTTCTTTATACATATGGGCGATACCAAATTTATACACTGGCGGCGAATAAGGTATCACCCGCGTCCCTTCCGGGTAGATAACAATCTGGCGTCCCTCTTTCAGTTGTTTTGCTGCAGCCCTGGTCATCATCGACAGCGCCACACTTCGTTTGCCTCGATTGACCGATACAACTTTCGCTTTTGCCGCAAACCACCCAAACAGCGGCACATACATCAGTTCGCGTTTGAGAATATAACTGGGGTCCTTCAGGAACAATAACAGCGCAAATGTCTCCCAGGCAGACTGATGTTTGCCTCCAACAATAAATCCGCCCTCTTGCGGGATATTTTCCAGTCCTTCAAAACTAAAATTGGTGCCGACAATTTTGTTCTGGAACCACAAAGAAGTAACCCCCCAGATACGAACCACATTCCAGCAGTCTTCTCTTTTCAGAAAAAAATAAACCGGTATCCAGAATATCAGTTGCAGAGTGATTGAGAGATAGAAAACCAGATTGAATAACAGTGAGCGGGCAAACAACATTGGTGGGATTCTCGACATGAATTCGGTTAACAGGTTTCTGATGCCTTATTTCAAAGGGTCGACTAATTGGCAACCATATTCTGGTTGCCGGAATTCGAATCGACTAAATTCGCAAAGAACCTGCTATTGATTGAAGCCGCTATAAATTTGAAATACTCGCTCACCATATTTCTCAAATGCCCCGGATTACCTAAATTTGACCTTGCTGGCTCCTGCTCGTTCTGCGCTACAAAGGGTATCAATGACACATCAGATATTGCCCGTGACATTTCCAGCAAACCGCGCGGCATGTGATAATCGCTGGTCACAACCAACACGCTTTTAAAGCCTTGTTTTTTGATCCACTTTGCTGCCTCACGCCCGTTTTGTATGGTATCCATCGCCACACGATCAAGATCAATACAACAAGAAAACAGATTGGAGTTTTTCGAAAACCGGGCAATGATTGCGTTGACGCTGGTCTCCGGGTTAACACCGCTGATCAACATACGTTTGCCGCGACCTTCATTAAGCAGATCAAGACCGGTTTCAATACGTGATTTGCCCCCGGTTAAAACTACAATCCCGTCAGCCTTGTGATTACCGGTATTGTCATAGTCTGCCACAGTCATTGAAAATCGCAAAAAACCCGCCAGCAAAAAAATCCCAACGCTGATCAGCACCAAAAACAGCAAACGCGAACTGTAATTCACAATTGTTGAAAAGGTCCAGGAGACCTGTTTGTCAGTCTGACTATGCGTGTTTTCTATACCATCTTTCATCTTCGCTCCCCAGCATTCCTCAGTCAAAACCAATTGGCTCGTAAGGGCAAGGTAAAATTTGAAATTACTCAGGCACGTGAGATTTACCCTCTTCTAATACCCAAACATGGCGATAGACTGTCATTCGTGAAGTAACAGCGGTTAAAATTGCCACGATCAACGCGACGCCAATCATTCCGATATATCCAGAAAATCCCACTTCAAAAGTACCAAACAGCGCATTAATCTGGTCACCTTGCGGGGTAGCAATGCTCATTCGCGACCAGATACCAAGAACAACAAACAATAATATCGCAATTGCACCACCCACCGCAGCACCAATTAGTCCCAGGGTCATAAAGTGGCGCTGAAACTGTTTGGCAATGAATACACTGTCGGCACCGACAAAGTGCAGCACTTCGATAATTTCCTGATTGCCTGCCATTGCACCACGCGTTGTGAATATCACAATTAATACGGTCGCTCCCATTACAAGCAAAAATACTGAAATGCCAATCATCACCATGGTCCAGGCCATATTGGTCAATCTGTCCACCCAGGCGCGGTGATCATCAAGGCTTGCTCCCGGCACGAATTGCTCCAGTTCCTGGCGCATTGAGGCAAAATCAGGCAATTGTTTCCCGTCAAGAGAAACAGTCAGCAACCCGGGCACCGGTAGCTCGTCCAATTGAAGTCCGCTCCCCAGCCAGGGTTCCAGCAGGCGCGCCACTGCGGCATCATCCATTGCAGTTACCCGGGTAACACCATCATAGGACAGCGCAATTCTACTGGCATCGCGGATCGCCTTGTCCATCTCGCGATCGTCAGCAGGCCTAATCTGAATAGTTACTTCGCGCGAAATATCACTCTGCCATCCACTTGCCATTCGATTGATGACACTGGTTCCACCGATTGTCAGACAGGCCAAAAATGTCATGATAGCAATGACAACCACCAACGCGCGCCCTGCGATGGTATGGCGTGGAACGATGCTGTGATTGGAACGCAAAGGGCGCAGGGTAGCCTCGCCACCATCACGGTTGCCTGGCTGACCGGTCACATTTGCCCCATTGGAACTATCATGCATCAGGCTGCTGCTGGAGCGTTTATCAATCATATATCTGCAACCTTCCCTCACTGATGACCAATCGACGCGCATCAAACTGGTCCATCAGGCCCATATCATGAGTAGCGATTACCACCGAAGTGCCTGAACGATTTAATTCAACAAACAGCCGTAACAACCGCCGCGCCAGTGTTGGGTCGACATTGCCAGTAGGTTCATCAGCCAGCAGAATATCAGGTTGATCAATCAAAGCGCGCGCAATGGCGACGCGCGGTCT
>JAKISV010000151.1 GCA_021648425.1 Rhizobiaceae bacterium | reverse complement strand
ACTTCGGAACCAGACCAAAAATCTCTGCGCGGGGCTTTCGATGAAAGCCGCATTGCAGCAATACTGCGTTAGGTTTTTATGGAAAGCCCCGCAAGTTTGCACTTTATAGGTATGACGCTGATGCTGGGATGCATCGAGTGAATGACCAAGTGTGTTTGATGCGGGTTGATCTAAATCTCGCTCAACCCATCCCCGGTCAATACCAGCCGCGACAAGGCATGGTGGGCGTGGGTCATTTTGTGGTTGAGTACTTTTCGGGTCATGGTCAGGAGTGTATTGGCGTGGGCGGGGTCGTTGGCGAGGTTGGTTGTTTCATCGCGATCGTTTTTCATGTCGTATAATAATGGGGCAACGCCGCCGTTGAAATATACCAGTTTGAAATTCTCATCCATGAGGATTGCCATGTTGCATTGGTGGGGTTTGACATTGAATTGGCGCTGGAAGCGGGCGCCATATTTTTGGTCGCTCATGTCCATTTCGGCGAATATGTGCGTTCGCCAGTCTTTGGGTTTGTCGCTTTCAAGCCAGGGCAACAAAGAGTGACCGTTGAAACCGGGAGGGGATTTTTGGCCAACCCAGTCAAGCAGGGTGGGGGCGATGTCGATGGATTCGGTGAAGGCGTTGATGGTAGTGCCTGCGCTGTCCCGGCGGCGCGGGTCGCGGATAATCAGCGGAATGTGGAAAGCAGCATTATGCGGGGTGTTCTTGCCCCACAAGTGGTGGTCGCCGAGCATTTCGCCGTGGTCGGCGGTGAAAACAATCAATGTGTCGTCATATTGGCCAGTGTCGCGCAGGTGGTCGATGAGGCGACCGACATGATGATCGAGTTCGGTGATCAGGCCAAAATAGACGGCGCGCAATTGGGCAACGGCTTGTTTGCTCAGGTTCTCAATTTTACCGTCAAAGCCACCATAGAGGTTTTTGATGGTGGGCTCATTGAAATAGGCCTTGAAAAACGGATGGGTGGATTTCATTTCAGCGATGGAATTTGGGCAGTATGCAGCGGGAATATTGTCCGGGTTGTACATGGCATTATAGGGTGCGGGTGCCACCAGCGGGGGGTGGGGGCGGATATAAGTGAGCGTGGCAAACCAGTCGAGATGGGTGCGCACGCTCATTTCCTGCAGGGTGCGATTGGTGAGGAAGGCCGTGTCGCTGTGTTTAGCTTTATAGATTGCCGGGTCGTTGATGGCAGCAGGTTCGGAGGGGTTCTGGGGTACGGCGTTATAAAGTTCCCAGTAGTTGTCAAGCAATTCGTAGCCTTTGGATTTCAGATAACCAAGCCAGGTGCTGGGGTCCTGAAAGCGCAGGCGCACGATTTCGTTAAAACCCGGTGCAACGCCTTCGTCTTCGCGCAGGACCGGGTCATTGGGGTGCAGGCCAGCAGGGTCAATGGCGGCATCCGTATAGCCAAACAGCAACGGGTCATAACCGGCCTTGCGCATCTCAGTGCCAAGGGTGGGGTGGCTGGCACTAAGCGGCGTGCCGTTTTGGATAGAGCGGTGGTTCATGGCGTAAAGGCCGGTGAGAAGGCTGGCGCGCGCCGGGCCGCAGGGGACAGTGACCGTATGATGTTTGTTGAAGGTGACGCCCTCGCTTTTCAGGGCGTCAATATTTGGCGTATTGATATGTTTGGCCAGGGGGCCGTTGATACAATCAGCGCGCAGCTGGTCGATGATGATAAAGAGTATTTTTGCGGTCATGAGATTAGTCCTGGAATTACCGGTTTAAACCTGATTTGCGGCTTCACACATATTGGAAAGTTTTTCCATTGCCAACTCACGGCCAAGCATTGCCAACCCGCAATCGGGGGCGGCAATCAGGCGGGTTTTGTCGATGTGTTTGAGGGCATCGGCAAGGCGTGTGGTGATTTCTTCGACGGTTTCGACTTTGCTTTGGGCAATGGCAACGGCGCCAAAAATGACCGTGGTGTTTTGGAATTTTTCCAGCAGGGACAGGTCATTGTGGCGGTGGGCATCTTCGAGGGATACCTGATTGATGGAGGAATTATCGATGGCCCGCGCAAGGCGGAAATAACTGGAGCGGTCGGCTTTATGATATTCGTGGTCGTCGAGGTGACCGGGATAACCGCAGCACATATGCATGACGCGGTTGACGCTTTCATCGATGCCATCAAAACAGCGATCAAGGCATTCGACACCATAATCAAGGGCGCGTTCAACATTGCGGGCAAAAAGCGGTTCGTCGACCTGAATATATTTGCAGCCGGCGGCGGCGAGCGCCCGGATTTCGTGGTTCATGGCATCGGCAAGGTCAAAGGCCAACTGGCGTTCGTCGTCATAGAATTCATTGGCACAGGTGTCCATGACGGTGGTGGGGCCAGGCACGGTGATTTTAACCGGGAGGTCGGTGAAAGACTGGGCGATTTTATAATCGTGGTCGAGAAAGTGGTGGTCTTTGGCGGTGATCTTACTACGGATAGTTGGCAGTTCAGCGCTATAGGCACCATCGCGCAGTACGCGGGTGGTGAGGTCTTTGAAGTCAAATCCGTTGAGATGGCGGCAGTGATAATGGATGTAATTCTCACGGCGCTGTTCACCATCGGTGGGGATGGTGATGCCACTGGATACTTGATCTTCAATGGCCTGTTTGGTGGCGCGAACGTAAAGCGCTTCGGTTTTTTCACTGTCTTCGTTTTGCAGTTCGGTTGCGCGGCGGGTCACCTCGCCCCCGGTGTCAGTCAGCCCCTTTTTTACCTGAAACCAGTCGCGCATGGGGACGTAATCGGGTTTTGGATAAGCGCCGATGCAAGTGGTTTGGAGGGCCATGAAATTTCTCCACGTAAAAGAGCTGTGCCAATAAAAACAAATATACAACAAGAACGAACAGTGTCGCCTTTATTTGCGTCATGGTTGGTCAAAATCCGACTGATTGCAAGACTTCGATTGTGCACAGTTCAAAATTTGTTATTATACTTTGGATCATGGGGATGAACCCTATGACAAAACGTTCTCAGGGCGGGGTGTAAGTCCCCACCGGCGGTGAACATTTGGAATTTCAAGTGTAAGCCCGCGAGCGCCTTGCTCAACCGTGAGCAAGGGTCAGCAGATCTGGTGTGATTCCAGAGCCGACGGTTATAGTCCGGATGGTAGAGAATGATTGCGAATGCGCGGGTTGATCAGTTTTGATCGGCTGTGCAGTCGTGATTGCGCCCTGATTCAAGTCAAACAAGGATGTGACATGAATCAGAAAAAAACTTCAAAACAATTGAATATTGCTTTTATACAAGCCAGTTGGCACGAGAAAATTGTTGACCAGGCCCGGGTGGGGTTTGTTGATGAAATCTCGAATTCAGTGAATGTGGATAATTACAAAGTGCCTGGCGCTTTTGAAATTCCACTATTGGCAAAACGGCTGGCGCAGAGCGGAAAATATGATGCTGTAATCGCGGCGGGGTTTGTTGTTGATGGTGGAATTTACCGCCATGAATTTGTTGCGTCAACGGTGGTGAATGCACTGATGCAGGTGCAGTTGGAAACAGATGTACCGGTATTTTGCGTAGTGCTGACGCCGCACAATTTTCAGGAAACAGAAGATCATACAGTGTTTTTTCGTGAGCATATGATTGGTAAGGGTCGTGAAGCGGCTCGGGCCTGTGTGAAATTGCTCTAGGTGGAAGGCAAAACCAGCGTTGAAATATGGGTGTTTTTGTTTTTCAGGAAATTCATCAAACGACCCTGATAGCCTTCAGGCGTCGCTCCGCCAACCGAGGCTCGCGCCATCACGGCACTGCGCCAGGCGGTGAGTTTTGCTGAATTCGTCACGGATTGAAACGCTTGAATTGTGTCAAACACATCGAGGTAACGAAATATGGTTCCCCAGACGCCATCTATTATGTGAAAGGTTTCACCTGCAAAAAACGGCGCATCGATTTCCTGTTCGATGCGGATGAGTTTGTCGGCCAATGTCTGGTGTTTTTCATCGTAGGTGTCTGCATCTTTTGCGCTGTAAAGGACGGCTATGGCGTTGAGGGTTTGTGAGCCGAATTCTATCCAGGAGCGGTGATGTGCTTTTTGCAGGGGATCACTCGGATGCAGGGAGCCCGGCGTGATTTCATCGAGATATTCCGCAATTATCTGGCTTTCAAAAACCACCGCACCTTCCGTTTCAAGGATGGGGACTTTGCCTAAAGGAGAGATTTTTTTGAACCAGTCGGGCTTGTTGGAAAGATCGATATAGGTGCGTTTGTGGGCGATGTCTTTTTCTGTAAGCACAATTACAGCGCGCTGCACATAGGGGCAAAGGTGGTGGGAGATGAGATGGAAATCCTGCATGGGCGCTCCTGATTAGATGCACTTGCATGTATATAAGATGGGCAGTTTGATTGTCAATGCAGTTGCATCTATATTCAATCTATGGCGATACCTGATTCAACCACTATAAACGCCTGGACCAGATTATTGCGGGCGCACAATCATGCATTGGCTACCGTTGAGGCAAAATTGAAAAATTCCGGGATGCCGCAACTCGCCTGGTATGATGTTATGCTGGAACTGGAGCGGAGTGGTGTCAGCGGTATCAGGCCCTATGAATTGCAGGCAAAACTTCTGCTGGCGCAATATGGTCTTTCGCGACTTTTAAACAGGATGGAAAAGGCCGGCTACCTGCGGCGTGATTTATGCATCGATGATGGCAGGGGGCAATTGCTGTTTATTACGGGTAAAGGAAAAACCATGCGAAAACGGATGTGGGAAATATATGGTCCGGCAATCAAGGAGGCGGTGGGAGACAATCTTTCTCAGTTGGAAATGATAAAACTGTCGGAAATCCTTGGGAAACTGATAAAGGAAAAAAATGCGAACTGAGCTCAGGAATAAAATTATTGAAGTCTGCAATAAGAAAATTGCCGACAAAGGGCCGAGTGTAGGTCTTTCATTTTATGCATTTTTTGCGAACAAAAATGATAATCCTAAATTGTTGATGGAAGCGGCGCGGTGGTGGATTGAAACCCATCGGCTTGATCATTTTGAAAAGGCGGTGAAGATCAAGGGAATGGTGGAACGCATGGAATGAAACGTATGGTTTCACTTCTGGCTGCGCGATAATATAAGCCCGAAGGTTACCAGGCTGGCAGAGATAAACCGCCAGACGCCGAAGCCTTCCTTGAGCAAAAATGTTGAGATCAGGGCGGCGAACAATACGCTGGTTTCGCGAAGCGCTGAGACCATTCCCATAGGCGCGATGGCAAGGGCGTAAATGATTATCCAATAGGCACCAATCTGCATGGTGCCACCGGCAAGGCCGGTTTTGAGATTGTTTTTTGCCACCCGCCAGATTTCACGTTTTTTCCAGACGAGAGCGATGGCGAAAGTCAGCAGGCCATCGCCAATGGTGAGCCAGACAGCAAAACCCATTATTGAACCTGCCAGCCTGACACCAAGCCCGTCGGCAATGGTATAAGCTGCAATGCACAGCCCGGTGAGCAGTGCGAAAATTATCGCTTTTGGATTGATGCGGGTACCCTGATGCCTTTCAAAGGTAAGTGTCATGACACCGATGGAAAGACAGACAACGCCAATGAGAGCCACCGTGCCGATATATTCTCCGGCAAAAAATATTGCTCCCAAGGTTACCAGAATGGGAGCGGAGCCGCGTGCTATGGGATAAACCTGTCCTAAATCCCCGTGGTCATAGGCGATGGGCAGGAAAAAGTGGTAGCCGGTATGGATTAGAATTGTCAAAACAAGTAGCGGCCAGCTGGCCGGATCAGGCGCTTCCACAAAGGGTAGGGCGAACATGGATAATATGCTGCCGGTCAAGGTGACAAAGGCCATGACAGCAACCCGGTCGCCGCTGATCTTGATGAGCGCGTTCCATCCGGCATGAAGGGCGGCAGCCAGTAAGATCAGGACTACTAATTCGATTTCCATGAATGCTCATTGTTATTGTGTGAACAACCAGCATAGATGTGGAACTTCAAATTGCCCAGAGAGGATTGCTTATTTCTCTTCAACCGCTGCTTCAACAGGACTGGAATACATTCGCAAAATCATGTATCCGACCACTGCGGAAATCAGGGAGCCAAAAATTATTCCAAGGCGTTCGTTCATGCCCAGATCGATACCGCCCTGATCAAATGCCAGTGAGGAAATGAACAGACTCATGGTGAAGCCGATACCGCAAAGCAGCGAGAGGCCGTACATTTGTGCCCAGCCGATACCTTCGGGCAGCTTTGCAATTCCCGCTTTGACGGCCAGCCACACTATGCCGAATATGCCTATTTGTTTGCCAACAAAAAGACCAAAACTTTTATTCAACTTACTATGCCCATACGAAAAAAGAAAAACAGTTTTTTTATCAATTTTACATTCTGATGTTGATCTAAACCAAAAGAAAAAAGTTCTACTTTCTTGTTTTGAGGGCAAGTCGCTCATGTACCCCATAACGTAAGATTCTCCGAACTTAAAACCATTTTTTGTAAAATCAACAGGAGATTCACCAGGTATTTGATGAATTGGTATGGATGAGGAAGTTGACAAGCAATCTTGAAAATTTTCTTTAAATGGAAAGTATGAAATTAAATAACTTTTGTACTTTGAAATGATGCTATCTCGAGATTGTTCATTTGGATTTAAATGTTGTTCCTGAGTTATT
>JAKISV010000150.1 GCA_021648425.1 Rhizobiaceae bacterium | reverse complement strand
ACCATTTTTGTTTGTGCTCATCACTGCCATGGGCCTGAATAGCCGCAATTGCGCCCTGGGTTAGTCCCGGATACATGGCAAACGACAGGTTTGCCGCCATCAGATATTCGCTGACAGCTGATTGCAGCATATAAGGCAGTCCCTGACCGCCATATTCAGCCTCAGTACAAAGGCCCAGCCAGCCACCTTCCCAATAGGCCTGATAGGCCTGTTTAAACCCTTTTGGTGTAGTTACCGAGCCATCATCAAGACGGGTGCAGCCTTCCGCATCACCGGTAAGGTTTAGCGGTTGCAGCACTTCTTCGCAAAGCTTCGCCGCCTCTCCGACAATGGCTTCGACCATATCGGGTGTGGCATCCTCAAACCCGGGCAGGTTATGATAACGCTCAATATTCAGCACTTCATTGATGATAAACAGCGTTTCTTTCACCGGAGCCGCATAGCTGGGCATTTCTTATTCTCCTTCAAGGAAAACCAATTTACTTGGTAGCTGTACATTTTGATTTATGTGCAGGTGTTAAGATGCATAATTTCAGGTTTTTTATAGCATTAATTTACGTTAGCGTAAACGTCAATTAGCGCCTAATGCGATCATTTTCGAGTCTAATTTCAATTTTGGACAAAATTACGTCATATTGACCGCGAAATGCGCCAGAATAAGACGCAAGTGCTCTATCGGGCGCGAGCCGACACACATTTGAAGAAGGGTCTGAAAGAAGAGGAAGTAAAAACTCGCCTGTTATTTTTGCTCGATAAGGTCAGCGATAGAGGCGATTACGCTTTCCAGCTCCTGCATGGAGTTTTCAAGCTCAACGCGCTGAATCTTCAGAACATTGATTTGTCCCTTGAATTTGGACAATACCCGGGTCAGTTGCTCTTCTTCCGGCAGGTTGCCGTCAGAAATGTCCATAATATCCTGTATTTCAACAAGGGAAAAACCCACGCGCTTGGCAAGCAGAATAATTTTCAGCCTGGCGCGGTCTTTTTGAGAATATAATCTGGTGGAGCCGGATCTTTGCGGCGAAAGCAATCCGCGATCCTCGTAGAAACGCAATGTACGCAAAGTTACATCGAATTCACTAGCCAAATCACCGATACGGTAAACTTCTTTTTGTAATTCATCCGAATCTGGAACAATTTTGTCCAAATTGGATGACAAATGTTCATATTGCATCGTGCTTCCTTGTATTCGATACAACCCCCAACGCTACCTGATGCCACCCCTAGCACCATCATTCCAACTGCATCGCTTATCACGCCAAGTCAATGCACAAATCAAATTATAATTCTATTTCAATTTTTTCAACAGCAATAATTGCCCTTTGCGAAAAATTCTCGAAATAGAATTATCAACTAATTAATGCGCAATTAACCGGTTATTTACCCTGTTTGTAGAAAAGTGAAAATTCAATGTGTCAATAAATCAGCCAGGACAGGCATCTCACAGTCGTAAAATACGGCAAATCCAAGGGATATGCGTCTGTTCTGTATTTTGTATAAGAACCAGATTTTGAAATGCAGAAAGAAAAGCGCAAGTAAAAATGAGCAAAATACAATCACAGTTAAATAAATTGACAGCAGAATTGGCTTTATCAAAAAAAGCAGATTCTCAATCTCACCATGGCGAAGTGAAGTCTGAACAATCGCCAGGCATCGCATCAAGAAGCGAATCATCTGGGGTAGATATTCGTTTGAACTCCCAAAATGCCAAACCCAATCGCAATATAAATGAACAAAATCGTCGCGAATTGGCCGGCATCAAATCAATTTTGCAAGGTTTGAGCAAAAAGCTGATGCCCGGTAAAACAGTGAGCCACAATAAAAACCTTCAATACACTGCTGGGACCACGAATGACGAGTTACCCCAATCGCTGCGTAAAAACCTTCGAAAAGAAATGGGTGCGGAAATTGACAAAATGCGCCGCGAACTTGGGGCAATGCAATTAAATGCCAACAAAGCAAACGATAGCTTGGGATTAGAAGATATTCACCGCATATCGCAAGGTATTCGTGAATTGCAGTCACGCCAGGTTGTCAGCCCCGGTCAGTTTAGCGAAATGGCCGGTGAGTTACGTGGAATGCACCGGGATATTCGTGCTCTGAATGATCGTCCCGTCCCACAATTTGATGCCCAGGAAATATCCAACTCCATACAAAACAGTTATGGAGAAATAGCAAGAAGACTGGACAGTTTGGCCTCGCCACAGGCAGGCGTTCCCATTGAAGCGATAGGCGAAAAACTTGAAGCTATTCGCGACAGCGTTCAACAAGCCGACCCCCAAACACTGATGCGTATTGAACAGCAACTGCAAATACTGGGCGGTACAATAACACAGTTGACCCAGCAAGGCCCCGATACAAGCATTAATATGCATGATGGAGTTTTGCCGGAATATTTTGAAAACCTTGATCGCAGACTGGATGAAATCACCCGTGCATTGGCGGCAACTTCTTCTGCTGCGCAATTGCCGACAGACGAGTCTGCTTTTGACCGGATTGAAGCACGCATTACATCACTGGCAAAATCAATAGATAATATTGCCTTTGAAGGGGTGGCGGCAACAGAAAACTCGCAAATGTCACACTTGCTGCAAATGCCCGAACAGTTGCAGTCCAATCTATCAAGTCTTGAAAACCAGATTGCTCAGCTAACGGTGTCACTGAGTTCTGATGGTGCAAATGTCAACGAAGAGTTTGGCGGCCAACTTGCCTCCCTCACGCAAAAAATTGATCAGTTGCAAAACGTCTCACCGGCTCTGTCTGATACTGCGGTAGCCTCCCAGGCAGAAGTGGATATCGGTGAAAAAATCGATTTAATGTCCCAGTCCCTTGAGCGCGCCATCAATAGTGGCGATAGCACTGTTGGAAAATTGGAAAGCCAGATTGAAGAACTGGCAAACCGCATTGAGCAGGCAACAGCCGCTGAACAGGCTGAAAAGCAAAGCCGCCTTCAAAATGAAACACATATTGTCACAGAATTGCAGGCATTGACGGCGAGAATAGAACAGATTGACCAGGGTTTCGCCACGCATCAACCCCAGGATCTGCAATTATCTGCCCTGGAAAACCAGATTTCGGCCATTTCTTCACAGCTGCAATCCCTTGGCGGCCAGCCCGACATGAGCGCCATTGAAAGCCGCTTGGGCGGAATTGAAGAACAGGTTGCCGCCGGGATAGCTGTTGGCCCGGGTGAGAACGCAGATTTTACTGCTGCAATTTCCAATCTGGCAGAAGATCTCAAAGAGCTTACCCTCACATCAACTGAACTTAAAGGCCACAGCCTTGAAACGTTTGATGCAGTACGCGATTCCTTGTCGATGATACTGGATCGAATAAACAGCATTGAATCACGCATGGACAATGAAGAAGCAACGTCTTCTCATGTTGTTTTGCCTGATGGGTCAGATAGTGAAATTCATAATTCGGAAATGGTGGATGCTGCCCGTGACTATGCTTCCAATCTGGAAGCAAAAGAAAAAGCTTCAATATATCAGGAGGCTGAAGGGGAACTGAGCACTGCAAACGAATTGATTTCAAGTAATCTGCCTGATGCAAATGATCTGCCGCAGGTGAGCGCACCTTCACTCGATCTCCAGCATTTGCCAGCAATGGAAGAAGTGCCAGCACCAACAATTGAACCGCTGGATAGTGATCTGCCGCTGGAGCCTGGTTCCGGCGCTCCCGATCTTGCTGGAGATGGCCCGGATATGGGTGCATTGATGAAGCAGGCAAAGGATAACAAGCGTAAATTCACACTTGAAGAAGAGCAGCAAAATCCAACAGACTTTATTGCTGCTGCACGAAGAGCTGCCCAGGCGGCGGCCAGAGATACAAATCTGCAAGAAAACGGCACTAATCCAAAAACAGGTTCCAAACAGCGCTTTTCACTTAAAGAAATGTTATCACGCAAGAAAAAACCGCTTATGCTCAGCGCCGCTGTTGTTGCAATCGCCATTGCGGCTTATCCGGTGGTGATGAAATTTACAGGCTCGGCCCCAGTGCCAACGAAACAGGTGGCCGAAGCGCAGATTGCGGAAGTTCCCGAACTATCTGCACTGCAACCGGCGCCAAAGCCCGCGCCAATGATTATCAGCGAAGGTGAAGCTCAAAACGACGCGATTGATGAGATGTCTTCCACCCTGGCGCAATCACCTCAGCCGCCGATCGAAATGCCAATGGAAACAGTAGAAGCGTCTGAAAGCCTGGTCCCTCAGATAACAACTGCAGTTGATAGCCCTGTGCAAGTCAGCGAACCCTCCATGGCACGTCAAATTACAACGGCTCCAATGCCACCGCAGGAAGTTGGCCCGATTGCTTTACGCCAGGCTGCAGCCAGTGGTGATGCAAAAGCACTATTCGAAGTCGGCCGTCGTTACACTGAAGGCCTCAACGGTTCACCGGATCTAGCCCAGGCATTGCAGTGGTATCAGCGTTCAGCAGACGCGCAATTTGCGCCGGCACAATATCGTTTGGGTAACTTCTATGAAAAAGGCCATGGCGTTACAAGCGACGTCAACAAAGCCGCAACCTGGTATAAACGCTCAGCAGAGCAGGGCAATGCCCTGGCCATGCACAACCTTGCTGTCATCAATGCAATGGGTGTTCTTGAAGGTGGAGCAAATATGACCGAAGCGGCTGTATGGTTCAAGAAAGCTGCTGATCATGGAGTAAAAGACAGTCAGGTTAATCTGGGCATTGTTTATGCCAAAGCGATGGGTGTAGATGCCGATCTGGTAGAAGCTTACAAATGGTTTGCTATTGCCGCAAACGGCGGTGATAAAGACGCTGCCCAAAAACGCGATACGGTAGCAAAACAGCTGCGCCCTGACCAACTGGTGAAAGCCCGTGGAGAAGTAGAATTGTGGCGCCCACAAGAGTTGAAGCCGGAAGCCAACAATGTGGATGTTCCAGTAGAATGGAAAACGTCACCGGAAGTAACAGCCAGCCTTACCGGTACGCAGATGATAGAAAAAACCCAATCAATTCTGACTAAGTTGGGTTATAAACCCGGTCCATCTGACGGCATAATGGGTGCAAAAACGACAAAGGCAATCAAGAAGTTTCAAGCCCGTGCCGGCATTGCGGTGACTGGCGAGATTACCCCTGAACTGGTAAGCGCCCTGGTAAAAGCAAATATCTGATTGCTTGTATTTACGACGAACAAATCTCACATCAATAAAACAATTGCATGTTGAATAACTTGTTTGTATACAAATGAATATGCTTTCAACAAATTGAATGTGTGTCTATTGGTGGAGCACTGAAATATGTCTCAGGTGATAACGACGTCCGAAGGTGAGCAGCCAGAAGTTCCGGCAAATGTATTTGCCCAGACGGTAACCCAGGTAAATCACTACACCGACCGCATGTTTTCATTTCGCATAACCCGCCCGGCGAGTCTGCGCTTTCGTTCCGGTGAGTTTGTCATGATTGGTTTGCCTGGATTTGAAAAACCGGTCTTTAGGGCCTATTCAATCTCCAGTCCCTCATGGGATGAGGAGCTGGAATTTTTCTCAATCAAAGTCCCCGACGGGCCATTGACCGAGCACCTGCAGAAAATCAAACCCGGTGACACAATCTGGATGCGTAAAAAGCCCACTGGAACGTTGGTTCTTGATGCGCTGATTCCAGGTAAACGCCTGTTCATGCTATCTACCGGAACCGGCATCGCACCCTTCGCCTCGCTCATTCGCGATCCCGAGTGTTATGAAAAATTCGATCAGCTGATTCTCACCCACACCTGCCGACTAAACGCCGAACTGCAATACGGCTTTGATACTGTGGAAACTACCAGAAACGACCCCCTGGTAGGTGAGCTGGTGGGAGAAAACCTCATTCACTTCACCAGCACAACGCGCGATCAATCTGCATTGATGGGGCGTATAACCGACCTCATCGTCAACGGCTCATTATTTGAGGCGCTTGGAGTAGACAAATTTGACCCGGAAAATGATCGGGTAATGATTTGCGGTTCCACAGAAATGACACAGGATCTGAAAACAATGTTTGAAGATATGGGTTTTGAAGAAGGCGCAAACTCGCGACCTGCCAGTTTTGTTATAGAGCGGGCATTTGTTGGCTGAACTAAATATCCTTTATATATAAAATATTTATATTTGAAATATAATTCATTTTATGCCATGCTTTGTTTATCGCAGGCAAAAAATGGATTAGTGCCATGAAAATCATCTGCTTAGGCGGCGGTCCGGCTGGCCTTTATTTTGCAATCAGTATGAAATTGCGAAACCCTGCCCACGACATCTGTGTCATTGAGCGCAACCGGCACGATGATACGTTTGGCTGGGGGGTGGTATTGTCAGATGAAGCGTTGGACAATCTTATGTCCAACGATACTGTCAGCGCCATCGAAATCAAAAAACATTTTGCCTATTGGGACGATATTGCCGTGCATTATCGTGGCGAAAAAACTGTTTCCACCGGCCATGGTTTTTGTGGCATCGGACGCAAACAATTATTGATGATATTGCAGGCCCGCGCCCGCGAACTGGGCGTTGATATAAAATTTGAGACCGAGGCAAAAACGGCGGCTGAATATTCCGGGCAATATGATCTGGTTGTGGCTTGTGATGGCCTGAATTCAAAAGTTCGCAGCGAATTTGAACAAAGATTCCAGCCCGACATCGACATTCCCAAAT
>JAKISV010000149.1 GCA_021648425.1 Rhizobiaceae bacterium | reverse complement strand
ACGCGGAAATTATCAAACGCGCCCTGCCCCCATTTAAGAAATTCATATCTCTCGCCATTACGTTCGAACTCGCGTTCAACGTTTTTCTGAAAAGCATCGGGAGTCCCAAATTCATCAACCATAACCGAATGGTCAATTACCAGATCAACAGGCACGAGCGGATTAATCTTGCTGGCATCACTACCAAGTGCAACCACTGCCTCACGCATTGCCGCCAAATCAACCACCGCCGGAACACCGGTAAAATCCTGCATCAATACCCGCGCCGGACGATAGGCAATTTCCTGCCCTGCAGTTCCCTTGTCCGACAACCATGCGGCAACAGCGCGTATATCATCAGCAGTAACTGAGCGACCATCCTCAAAACGCAAAAGGTTCTCAATCAGAACTTTCAGCGAAAACGGCAATCTGGATATCCCATCCAATCCGTTTTTCTCCGCTTCAATCAGCGAATAAAAGACATAATCCTTGCCGCCAACATTGAGTGTTTTTCGGGATTTAAAACTATCAAGTGAATTTTTCATAATAAGCGTGTTCCTTGTATGTATAGTGGTTTATGCCAAAAAAAGGGCATACACTGGCGTTTCAGACCACTTTTCGATCATATTGAATCATTTGACCGGTTTTTCGCGTTTTCTGGCTAGGCGGGTTTCTCGCCTTGGTCTGGTTGACCATAAGAGGAACCCAACGAAGTCCAGAATACGCGAAAAACCGGCCTACGGTGGACCATATCAGTCCATCTACCGCGTTGCAAACCTTGCCCGATCAACCGATCGCTCTGCGGTTTGCGCCTTGCCGAGTGGACTGATCTGGCCCATCAAATGGTTCAATATGATCGAAAAGTGGTCTAAGAACACGCCTGAAAGCGGGTGCGACCATTTCCGCGTGTCTGCCCGGCAAGCCTTCAATATACATAAAGGCAGATTTTCCGGCGCGAATATCATAAGTAACCACAGCGGCCGCTGCTTTGGTTGCCCCTGTATAGAATTAATTTTCCCGCGAGTGAATAGGCAGTTGCATAAATTACCATCATATAACCCGATTAATTTCACTTCACGCCAGCCCCGCAAGCGGTTAAACAAAACGCCATGAAACTGACAATCAATAACCTCAGCGGCGAACGCAACGGCCAGATGATATTTTCCAATATCTCATTCACCCTTGCCAAAGGCGAAGCTTTGATTATCACTGGCACAAACGGCTCGGGAAAATCAACCTTGCTGCGGGTTATAGCCGGCCTGCTACCCGCTGCATCCGGCACGGTTTCGCTGGAAGACAGCGGTGAATTCACGCCGCCGGAAATGATGCATTATCTGGGCCATTTGAATGCACTGAAACCCGCCATGAGCATTGAAGAAAACCTGATTTTCTGGCAGCAGTTCTGCGGCAATTCCCTGCTCGACCCCGATGCTGCCCTTGAAGCTGTGGCCCTGCCCGGTATTGGCCATCTGCCTGCCGCCTATTTATCCGCCGGGCAAAAACGCCGCATATCGATTGCCAAGCTTCTGGTATCGTTTAAGCCAGTCTGGATTGTCGATGAACCAACTGGCGCGCTGGACAAGGCCTCTGAACAAATGTTCGCCCGGCTGGTCAATGAGCACCTGAATAATGGCGGCATAGCCATTGCTGCCACCCACAAGCCATTAGATATCGGTGAAGGCGTCGCCTTGAAAACCAAATCCATGAACATGGATGAGATGCCGGTAGAAGATACGCTGACCTATGGGGACCTATTGTGATTGCCCTGCTTAAAAGAGACTTAAAACTGGCTTTCCGCGTCGGTGGTGGCGCGCTGACCGGCGTGTTGTTTTTTCTTGCGGTAGTCACAATTGTACCGTTTGGCATCGGCCCCGACTTAAACCTGTTGGCCAAAATCGGCCCGGCAATTTTGTGGATTGCAGCCCTGCTTGCAAGTTTGCTGGGCCTTGACCGCCTGTTCCAGCAGGACCGTGAAGACGGCACGCTTGACCTCATTATCATGCAACCCCATTCCATGACTGCGACAGTTTTCATCAAATGCCTTGCCCACTGGCTGGCCAGCGGACTTCCCCTGATATTGGCAACACCAATATTCGGATTGTTCATGAACATGGAACCGTTGGCCATCGCAGCAGTGATGGCAACGCTTCTTGTGGGAACTCCGGCCATCACGTTTATTGGTGCAGTTGGCGCGGCGGTTACTGTTTCCCTTCCAAGGGGCGGCCTGTTGCTTGCAGTATTGATATTGCCGCTTGTCATTCCTGTGCTGATTTTTGGAGTAACCGCCGCTTATGGTGCAGTAGAAGACCCCGCACCCTTTACAGCCCCATTTCTGATATTATGCGCGCTGACATTATTCTTTTCTGTTTTGGGGCCGATAACTGCGGGATGGGTATTGCGCAATTCGACTGATTGAGATCATCACAATATCGTAAGCGACAAAAGCACCCATTGCCAACAATCAAGCGCGAGAGTAAAAAACTGACATGAGCGATGTTACAACTTCAACAGGTTTTTTGGGAAAAGTCTGGGATCTGGCAAACCCTACCCGCTTCCTTAGGTTCGCAAACAGGTTGATTCCTGTACTGGCAATCATAACGGCGCTGTTGTTTGCAGCAGGACTATATCTGGGCTTTTCCGCACCTCAGGATTATCTCCAGGGAGCCACTGTGCAAATCATGTTCATCCATGTGCCAGCCATGTGGGTGGCAATGATGACCTATTCAATCATGTCGATATCAGCCATCGGTTCGCTGGTCTGGCGCCATCCCCTGGCCGATGTTGCCATCCGTGCCGCTATTCCCATTGGTGCTGCATTTACATTTTTAGGGCTCGTCACCGGCTCCTTGTGGGGAAAACCGATGTGGGGCACCTGGTGGGTGTGGGATGCAAGGCTGACTTCCGTATTGATATTATTCATCATCTATGCCGGTCTTTACGCGCTTTCTCGTGCGATTGACGAGCCAACCACGGCAGCGCGGTCCCTGGCTGTCATAACGCTGGTAGGGTTTATCAACATTCCCATCATCAAATTTTCTGTAGACTGGTGGAACACACTTCACCAGCCCGCCAGCATTTCCAGTCTTGAACGAATAGCCAAACCAGCACTTGATGTGGTATTTTTGTACCCGCTCCTGACCATGGCACTGGCCTATTCCTTTTTGTTTTTTACACTCCATTTAATGGGAATGCGCAACGAGATATTCCGTCGCCGCATTCGATCCATGCGCATGTTATCAGCACGTGCCGCCGATAAAGGAGCATAGATAAACATGTTTGGAGACCACGCTGCCTTTATCATTCCTGCTTACGCGATTACCGCCATTGTGCTGATTTGGCTGAGCGTACAGTCGCGTATTCAATACAACGCACTGCGAAAAGAACTAAAAATACTGGAAGATTCCGGCCTCGGGCGACGAGCGAAAAACCCAGCAACCATCAAGGCTCCAAAATGAGTATAGACAGCACGCGAAGTTTAGCAAAAACATACCTGCTGGCAGCGCTGCCACTGACGCTGTTTATTATACTGGCATTTGTATTTTATAAACAACTCACCTCAGGTATCAGCTCCAGTACATTGCCCTCTGTTCTGATCGACAAACCAGCGCCAGCTTACCCTTCAGAACCACTGATCGGATTGAAAGAAAACGGCATCCAAATGCCTGCAATTACTAAAGAATTGACTGATGGAAAAGTCACTCTGGTAAATGTCTGGGCCTCCTGGTGTGTCCCCTGTCGCATTGAACATCCGGTAATTTCCAAACTGGCTGAGGACAACCCGGATATCTTGCTGGTTGGCATCAACTATAAAGATAAAAATCCCAATGCCCTTCGTTTCCTTAGTTCGCTGGGCAACCCGTACGATGCCGTCAGCATTGACCCCAATGGCAGCGCCTCGATTGACTGGGGCGTTTATGGAATTCCCGAAACATTCATCGTTGATAAAACCGGTACTATAATCTACCGCCACGTTGGACCAATCAGCCCCTCCATTGTGGAAAAAAGACTGATGCCTATTATCAATGAAGCCAAAGCAAAATAAATGTTCCTGTCCGGCATCAAAGGCAGTTCTGGCAAATGGGGTTTCAAACTCAATAATATTGAAGTCGCCACCCATTTTCAAAAGCAGGCCAAAGCCTGCCGCAATATGGGTTCCCCATTCACTGCCAGGCTTTGTGAGCAACTTCCAAAAATACTAGGCAACGATACCAAAACCGCAAAACGCATTGAAAACTGGCCCGGGGACCCGGCCGCCGATGCCCTGGCACTGAGGCTTTGCGGCGCGCTGCATTCAATCGTTATTTCAAATCCGCAGGACGATCTTGCAACCATATATCCCGATGGAGAGCATCCTGATTATTCAACCATTTTGACTTCTGCAATCCGTACACACGACGACACACTATGCCGCTGGCTGGATTTACCGCCGCAAACCAATGAAACCGGTAGGGCCGCCGCACTACTGCCAGGGCTTCTCGAAATTGCCCGCCGTAGTAAACTCCCCGTTCACCTATGTGAGATTGGCGCAAGTGCCGGTTTGAACATGCAACTGGATTCGTTTTTCTATACTTACGAAAGCCGCACCTGGGGTAGTTCCAATTCTTCAGTAAAACTTGCCCCTGAGATGAGGGGCGCTCTACCCGATTTAACCGGTGATCTGAATATCACTTCGCGCGTGGGCTGCGATCTGTCACCTCTGGATATCCTCGATCCAAAAGAACAATTACGCCTTCGCTCCTATGTCTGGCCCGATCAGCAATTTCGTGCCGGGCGTCTTGATGGCGCTATCAAACTGGCCATTGCAACACCACCCGAACTGGTCAAAATGGATGCCGCGCAGTTTGTTGAACAACAATTGTTATACCGGCCCAACGATACAGCTTTTGTGCTGATGCACTCAGTGGTCTGGCAATACCTGCCAGCAGAAACCAAGGCTGCCATTGAAAATTCTATGCAAAAGCACGGTAACAATGCGACGTCGGCCAATCCAGTTTATTGGCTGCGTCTGGAGGGATTTGGTGGTGTAGAACCAGGTGCCAGCCTGTTACTGGATAGCTGGCCTGATCATTCACAGATCAAGCTGGCCAACGCTTGTTTTCACGGCAGCTGGATTAATTTTTTGTAGCCTATTTTTCTTCAAACAGCGGTTCTGTCGAGTGAGCCTTTAGCAGTGGCAACTGTGCCATCATAAAAATGATCGATAACGGCATCGTACCCCAGACCTTAAACGCCACCCAGAAATCAGTGGAGAAATTCCGCCAGACAACCTCATTCAATACGGCCAGCACGATGAAGAATATTCCCCATCGCATGGTGAGTTTTTTCCATCCCGCATCATCCAGCTTAAAAGCGCTGTCAAACACATAGGCCAGCAATGATTTCCCAAACACTAACCCGCCAAGAAGAATGGCCGCGAAAATCAGATTGACGATTGTCGGCTTCATTTTGATAAATGTTTCGTTTTGCAGATAAAGCGTCAACCCGCCAAAAACCAGCACAAAAAACCCGGTAACAAGTGGCATCACCGGCAGGGTTCCCATCAAAATGCGCGAAGCAATCAGAGAAATAATCATCGCCACCATGAAGAGCGCCGTACCAACAAAAATCTTGCCGCCCAGATCAGCCAGTATCGGGAACGATTGCGCCAGGTCATCGCCATATTTATTGGCCATGAAAAAAACCACCAGGGGCCCCAGTTCCAGCGTCATTTTCAAAGCCGGATTAACTTTTTTTTCTTCCACTTTATTCATTCATCAAGTCCTGCAATCGAGCGGGCAAAATCGCGCGCTTCAAAGGGTTCCAGATCATCCACCTGCTCACCCACACCAACAAAATACACCGGCAGTTTATGTTTGGCCGAAATCGCCACCAATATACCACCGCGCGCAGTACCGTCGAGTTTTGTCATAACCAGCCCGTTAACACCAGCTACCTTGCCAAATATTTCAACCTGATTGAGTGCATTTTGCCCGGTTGTTGCATCCAATGTGAGCAAAACTGTGTGCGGTGCGCTTTCATCGTGTTTTTTCAGAACGCGGATGATTTTTTCAAGCTCATCCATCAATTCGGTTTTGTTCTGCAAACGCCCGGCCGTATCCATCAACATGACATCATAACCGCCGGATTTTGCCTGTTCAAACGCATCATAGGCAAGACCCGCCGCATCAGAACCCAATTCACGTGAAACAATCGGCGCGCCGGTTCGCTCTCCCCAGATTTTCAACTGCTCAATTGCTGCCGCGCGAAAAGTATCGCCCGCTACAAGCAAGGTAGAAAGCCCGGCAACATTCAGCTTGGCCGTCAATTTACCTATAGTAGTCGTTTTACCCGAGCCATTGACACCCACTACCAAAATCACATGGGGTTTGTGTTCCAGATCAAGCTCCAACGGCAATGCTACAGGCTCAAGTGTTTTTTCTATTTCTGCGGCCATAATCTCGCGAACTTCTTCATCGCTGACATCCTTGCCATAACGCTGGGCGCTGAGTGCTTCGGTTATGCGTATTGCGGTATCCACCCCCAGATCGGCCTGTATGAGAACATCTTCAAGCTCCTGCAAACTATCATCATCCAACTTGCGCTTGGTGAAAATAGCGGTGACATTTTCGGTGAGTTGCGCGGAAGTTAGCGTTAAACCCTTGCGAAGACGTTTAAACCAGCCCTCTTTGGTTGGCGTCTCTT
>JAKISV010000148.1 GCA_021648425.1 Rhizobiaceae bacterium | reverse complement strand
GCTGTAGTTGGAGGGATTGGTAATATCAGCTTTGAATACCGCGCCAATAACGGCGGAACCTGAACCCATGTCGAGGGTTTCAACATCTTCATCATTTGCACCGACATTGCCGATATGGGGAAAGGTAAAGGTGACAATCTGGCCAGCATAAGAAGGGTCGGTGAGAATTTCCTGATAGCCGGTAATAGCGGTGTTAAAGCAAATTTCTGCCACGGCCACGCCTTCAGCGCCACAGCCTTTGCCTTTGATTACAGTGCCGTCGGCCAGAACGATAACAGCAGTTGGGGTTATCTCATTCCATGGTTCAGGAGTGCTCATAGTTTTCGCCTGTTTTCAGATGGTTTTTGGTCTGATTGCAGCAATTGGCATGGGTGTCAATCAGCATAGCATAGCCAATAGGGGCCTGAAGCGAAATATGGTGTTGAAAAGGTCGTTAACAAGGAAAATTCAAGATTTAAAGGCGGCAAAATTGCCGCATGGCTGTCAAGTGCCAATAATTTTATTTACATGCGTTATAATTCAATAGCTTAGTTTGTATGTTGTGCATTGATATCGACAGGTGTGTCGATTATGCTCCGCGCCTTCTAACCAGTTCGAGGCTTTTGAGAGGCTAAATAAGATGCGCGATGCAATTGCCGGGGCGCTTAAGGCGGCGCAAAAAGAGCAGAATAAAAGACGGGTATCCACTTTGCGGCTGATCATGGCGGCCATTGGTGACCGCGATATTGCGTTGCGGGGCAAAGGCAAAGACAAGGCGGATGATGAGGAAATCCTCGATATCTTGACCAAAATGGTCAAGCAGCGGAAAGAATCTTCAAAAATGTACCGCGAAGGCGGCAGGCCGGAGCTTGAGACGCAGGAGCTTGAGGAAATCGAGATTATTCGCGAGTTCATGCCCAAACAGATGGCAGAAGCTGAAGTGGGGCTGGCAATTGCAGCCGCGATTGAAGAGACAGGCGCTGAATCCTTACGCGATATGGGCAAGGTGATGGGTGTGCTGAAGGGCAAATATCACGGGCAGATGGATATGGGCAAGGCCAGCGGCGTGATTAAAGCAGCGCTTGGGGGTGAGGGGTAGAGGCTATTCTGGTTTGGAACTGAAAGTGGAAGTTCCGCATGAGATTATGGCTGGGATAATTTACAACAACATGCGCATGCTTTACGCTTATGATCGAGGATTTGCCATGACCAAAAATTTTACTCTGAAGAAACCAACCAATCTCTCCCTTGATTCAAGCCTCCTGGAGGATGCGAGGAAGCTTGATATCAATCTTTCCAAAGCAGCAGAGGCCGGGTTGAAAGAAGCTGTCAGAAAATCAAAATCCGAGCAGTGGAAAAAGGAAAATGCAGCGGCGCTAAAGGGTGCCAATGATTGGGTCAAAACCAATGGTTTACCTCTGGAAAAGTATAGGCGTTTTTAGTGGCAAAACATGAGGTGTTTTTTAATCCCGAAGGAAATGGATATCTTCTGGATGTTCAAACAGACCTGTTAGATGAACTGGATACGCGTGTTGTTGTCCCGCTGATTGAACTGGCATACGCTCCGCCTTTGGCTAGGCGATTAAATCCGGTTTTTGAAATTGGCGGGGTTGAGGTTGTGATGGTTACGCAATATCTATCTCCGGTTCCTGCAAATATTCTTAAAGTGCCGGTAGCCAATCTTCAAAATGAATTCTCGCAGATTACAGCGGCTCTCGATATGGTGTTTCAGGGTTTCTGAATCTTTGCAAACATCTGCCCCCTTGTGATATCACTCCTCCATGCGCTTTCCACCTTCATTTCTTGATGACATTCGTGACCGGCTTCGTATTTCCGAGGTGATTGGCGCTCGTGTGCAGTTTGATCGCAAGAAGACCAATGCGGCCAAGGGGGACTATTGGGCTTGCTGTCCGTTTCACGGTGAGAAGACGCCGAGTTTTCATTGTGAGGATAGCAAGGGGCGTTACCATTGTTTTGGTTGCGGGGAATCGGGGGATCATTTTCGATTTTTGACCGAGCTTGACGGATTGGCTTTTCCTGAAGCGGTCGAACGGCTGGCGGACCAGGCCGGTCTGGCAATGCCGATTATGGATAAGCGTGAGCGCGAGCGTGAGGAAAAACGTGCCACGCTGTTTGACGTGATGGAAATGGCGGCGGCGTATTTTCGCGACCAGTTGCAGACTTCGGTTGGGGCAAAGGCACGCGCTTACTTGCGTGACCGGGGACTGGCGGTTGATGTTCAACAATTTTTTGGACTGGGATTTGCACCCGACAGCCGCAACGGGCTGAAAGAATTTCTGGCGGGCAAAGGCGTTGAAAAAGCTCAGATGGAAGCCTGCGGGCTGGTTGTTCATGGTGACAGGATTGCGGTTTCCTATGACCGGTTTCGCGATCGTATTATGTTTCCCATACCTGATGCACGCGGGCGGGTGATTGCCTTTGGCGGGCGGGCTATGGCCCCTGATGCGATGGCGAAATATCTGAACTCGCCGGAAACGGAACTCTTCCACAAGTCCAACGTGCTTTATAATTTCGCCAATGCCAGAAAGACTGCCTATGAGCGCAAACAGGTTATTGTAGTTGAAGGTTATATGGATGTGATTGCGCTGCATGCTGTCGGGTTTACCAACGCGGTGGCGCCGCTTGGAACAGCGCTCACCGAGCGCCAGATGGCTTTGTTATGGCGGATGAATGAAGAACCTATATTGTGTTTTGATGGTGATGGGGCCGGGGTGAAGGCAGCACACCGGGCAGTGGATTTGATGTTGCCTTCATTGGAGCCTGGGCGTTCAGCGCGTTTTGCAATGTTGCCTGAGGGCTTGGACCCAGATGATTTAATTCAACAATCAGGCGCTGATGCATTGGGGGAAGTTTTAAAAGCGGCTTTACCCCTGGCTGATATGGTTTGGGAACGTGAACTTCATTCAGGTGGAATTTTGGACACGCCTGAACGAAAGGCAGAATTTGAGCGGCGGGTAAAAACGGTGGTAGGCCAAATTCGTGATGAAAGTGTGCGGCGTCATTACGGCCAGAATATCAATAACCGGTTGGCTGCTCATTTTGGGGGCAGCGAGAAAAAAAGCGGTTGGAATAACAATCAAAACTGGCGCAAAAATCAAAACAGGAACGGCTGGGGTGCAAATAGCAAAAACACATATGGCAGCGGGCGGGTAAATGCATCTCCATCGCTGATTAATTCGACGCTGGTAAAACAACGCACAAACCTGCCGCCGATGCGTGAAGGGGTGCTGGTTATGGGGGTGGCGCTGCATCCTGCATTGAGTGTTATGTTTTTTGAGGAATTCTCGACCCTTCAATTGCAGCACCAGACATTGGTAAAATTACACCGTAGTATTGTTGATGTGCTGGCTGGCTATAGCGGGGAAAATGATTGCATGGATCGTGAAGAACTGCGTTCTCATCTGATCACGGCGGGACATGAGCAAACCCTGGAGCTGTATGAACAACAACTGCGAGACAACCGTGTGTGGCAGGCCCTGCCACAGGCGGCGTTTGAGGATGCGGTGGATGGGTGGAAACAGGCTTATGCCTTGCACTTGCGAAATCGCACACTACATAGTGAATTGAAAGCAGCTCAACACGCGCTTGCTCATGATGACAGCGAAGAAAACCTCGAGAGACTGCTTCAGATACGTGGTGAAATTGAAAGCGATGAGGGGACCGAAGCGCTGATCGAAGGATTTGGTGTGTCTTCAGGCCGACCTTCAAAAGGATTTTAGGGAAAAAGCTTTCTGAAGAAAGGATTTTGGTGGATTTGATTTGGTTGAATGGCGGTTTTGGCAGTAATATTGTCTTAAAACCGGTTCAATTATACTGAATCTTTGAATTTGGACTTGACGAGACTGGTTTTAGCGCGAAAGAAACGCAGGCGAGGAATTTAATTGTTGGGATCAGTGTTGAAACGTCAATATTCCGGTTCAAATTACTATTGAAATCATCCATGAAAATAGCGGGTTAATGGGCGGTTAACCCTGAGATTGGTATGGCATTCATTGAGGCAGGCGGAAAGTGATTCGTTTTGTTGGTGATTTGAGTGCAAACAGCTACATGAATTGTTCCCCGGATTGCAGGATCCGGCAACCATTCGCGGAGAAAAAGCCATATGGCAACAGCAACTAAAACCCAGAGTAAAGCCAAAAGCAAAGCTCCGGTAAAATCCAAAAAAACCGGCAAAACCGCTGTCAAAAAAGCCAAGGCAGGTGAAGGCCAGGATAAGGCGCTGCTTGATCTTAACGATGCTGCGGTGAAAAAAATGATCAAGGCTGCCAAAAAGCGCGGCTTTATAACGGTTGATCAGTTAAACGCGGTGATGCCTTCAGATGAAGTATCGTCTGAACAGATAGAAGATACGATGGCGATGTTGTCGGATATGGGCATCAATGTTGTTGAAGAAGAAGATGTTGAGGAAGATACTGCCAGCCGCGAACTGACTGAAGGCGGTGAAAAGGCGGTTGTTAAAGCCAAAAAACGCGAACCCACAGACCGCACAGATGATCCGGTGCGCATGTATCTGCGTGAAATGGGTGCTGTGGAACTGTTGTCGCGTGAAGGCGAAATCGCCATTGCAAAACGCATTGAGGCCGGTCGCGAGACGATGATTGAGGGTCTGTGCGAAAATCCGCTGACCTTTCAGGCGATTATTATCTGGCGTGATGAGTTGATCGAAGAAAATATCCTGCTGCGCGATATTATTGATCTGGAAGTTACCTATGCAGGTCCCGAAGCCAAAGCAGTGCCAGCGGCACCTGCCCCTGGAGCTCCCGCACCGGGAACACCTGGAGCTGAAGAAGAGAAGAAGCCGGAAGAACAAAAAGATGCTTCGGGTGCTGAAGGTGACAGCGAAGAAGAGGAAGATGACGATGATGATGATGATGATGACGAAAATGCATTGTCACTGGCGGCTATGGAAGATGAGCTGCGCCCGTCTGTCATGGAGATATTCGATGAAATTGCCAGCTCCTATAAAAAACTGCGTCGTTTGCAGGATCAGCTTGTAGAAAAGGCTCTGGACAATAAAAAACTGTCTCCGGCCCAGGAGCGCCGTTATAAAGAACTTCATAATACAGTCGTTGATGCCGTGAAATCACTGTCGCTCAATCAGCACCGTATCGATGCGCTGGTTGAACAGCTTTATGACATTAATAAACGCCTGGTTGGCCTTGAGGGTCGCTTGTTGCGACTGGCTGAATCCTATGGCGTTTCGCGCGAGAATTTCCTTGAGGAATATTTTGGTTCTGAACTGGATCCAAACTGGTTGCGCCGGGTATCGAACCTTTCTGCCAAAGGCTGGAAAGATTTCAACAAGGCTGAAAGCAAGAGCATCAAAGGGCTTCGCGGTGAGGTGCATACGTTAGCTTCTGAAACCGGTTTGCAGCCAACGGAATTTCGCCGCATTGTACATAAAGTACAAAAAGGCCAGCGCGAGGCACGTCAGGCGAAAAAGGAAATGGTCGAGGCCAATCTGCGGCTGGTTATTTCGATTGCTAAAAAATATACCAATCGCGGCCTGCAGTTCCTTGATCTCATTCAGGAAGGCAATATCGGTCTGATGAAGGCGGTGGATAAATTTGAATATCGCCGTGGTTATAAATTCTCCACCTATGCCACCTGGTGGATTCGCCAGGCGATCACCCGTTCAATTGCAGATCAGGCACGCACCATTCGGATTCCGGTGCATATGATTGAGACGATCAATAAGATCGTGCGAACTTCACGCCAGATGCTGCATGAAATCGGTCGTGAACCAACGCCTGAGGAACTTTCTACCAAGCTGGCGATGCCGCTGGAAAAAGTGCGCAAGGTACTGAAAATTGCCAAGGAGCCGATTTCTCTTGAGACACCGATTGGTGACGAAGAAGATAGCCATCTGGGTGATTTCATTGAGGACAAAAATGCCATATTGCCGATTGATGCGGCAATCCAGGCAAATCTGCGTGAAACCACAACGCGGGTACTGGCTTCGCTAACACCGCGTGAAGAACGGGTGTTGAGAATGCGTTTTGGCATCGGCATGAATACCGACCACACGCTGGAAGAAGTGGGGCAGCAGTTTTCTGTGACCCGTGAACGTATCCGGCAGATTGAAGCCAAGGCGTTGCGGAAATTGAAGCACCCGAGCCGGAGCCGGAAACTGCGTAGTTTCCTGGATAGTTAAGGGGCACTCATGTCCTTTCTTAAAAAACTGTTTGGCATCACTCCCGGAGAACCCAAAGCCGCAAAGCCTGTTGAAACGGTTGAACATGAGGGTTTTTTAATTGCCACCACACCGATGGATGAAGGTGGGCAGTTTCGTGTTTGTGCTTTGATAAGCAAGGAAATTGATGGGGAAATCAAAACCCACAAATTGATCCGTGCGGATATTTTACCCAATAAAGAGCAAGCTTCTGATGAAGCTATTCGCAAGGCAAAGGTGGTTATTGGTGAGCGCGGTGAGCGGTTGTTTGACAGTCGGTATTGAAAAGTTGAAGGCTTTATCTTGTCCCATGTACCGCATCATATCACCTTTAATATCCAGACGAATGGCCAGGGGCTGATTGAATTCACTGGTGATGTTGAAACATTCGTATCCGCCAGCAAAACTGATTCAGGGTTACTCACCTTGTTTGTGTGCCATACTTCGTGTTCGCTGATAATTCAGGAGCATGCCGCTGTGGATGTTCAAAAGTATTTGCAGGACTTTTTTTCGC
>JAKISV010000147.1 GCA_021648425.1 Rhizobiaceae bacterium | reverse complement strand
GCCCTGAGAGTCATCTACATACAAAAGTGAGGCAATCACCCCGGAAAGTGAAATTTCCAAACTGACTTCCTCTTCACCTTTAATTCCCTGAAGGATCAACTTATTTCCGGTAATTAGAGCGCGAAGCAGTTTGTCCTGATATTTATCCAGTGAAAACGCCCAGAAATACTCTTCCCATTTTCCAGAACTGACAGGGATTTCAAGCTCGAAAAGATTGTCCTGCCCCTGCCCATTTACAACCAGCTTGAATTTGCTGTCTTCTGCACGTGTGTAATCAAGCCCAATTAAAAGCTCTAACGGGGCATTGGCGCCGGTTCCCCTGCGCAGTGCAAATATATCGCCGGATTCGACTTTGGCATACATGTCGCAAACCAGAGTATTGCCGCATTTCACATCCCAGTCTTTAAATGTTGTTATAGGACCGGCACGCACATCTGCGCTCATTGCAGCAAAAAAGATAATCAGAGCACTAAAAACGATTACTGAAGATTTCGGCATTTGAACGATCCCCATTGGAACTGGTTTGGTATTTAACAGCGCAAGTATCGCAAAAAAAACTGATCAGCGAAACCCAATTCACAAACCGCCCTGGATCGAAATCCCCGTATAGTTACCAGCAAATGACACCAAAAATCCCAACAATATCTCCTGCCTCAATTTCGCCAACCTCCTCATCGACAAATTGTTGTAGCTGATGCAGCCGGTTAACTATGGTAAAATTCACTAATTTTTCAGTTGGCCTTGGATAGTGAATATGTCTATACTACCGGTTGAGAAGCAATATCTTCGAATCATATTTCTATTGACCAGCGCGGTTTTGATGAATTCTATGTAAGAAGGCTGAAACTACGGGGCGCTGAACACAGTTTTAATATCTGTCCTTTCTATTCGCTTACCGAATTGCGGGATGGCTTTTAAGCTAACAGGAGAAAAAAATGAAACTTAATATGAAAAATATCGCATCTGCTGCGGTGCTTTCTGTTGCGGTGGTTGGCGGTACGCTCACCACTACAACGCCAGCCCAGGCAACGCACAAAATCGGCCACGCAATTGCCGGCGGCATTATCGGGGGCATCATTGGCGGTGCAATTGTTAACAGCCAACGCCGCCGCGCGCCGGTATATGTAGCACCACCGCCAGTATATGTGGCACCACCACCACCGCCACCTATATACAGGGGTCTCCCCCAGCAGCACTATAACTGGTGCTTTAACCGGTGGCGGTCTTACCATGCAAATTCAAACAGCTATCAACCCTATGTTGGCCCAAGACAGCAATGTCGTTCGCCCTGGTACTAAGGTTCTGAACTTGTAAATCGCCTGGCTACAGGTGATTACTAAGAAACACACGGCCGCCGGAGCACCTGCATCGGCGGTTTTTTTATATAATGACATTCTGCCGGATAACCCAATTTGGCATATTTAGAAAATTGCCAACAAAACTGCAAACGGATTAATTCATGGCTCTTGAAAAAAGCAAAACCATACTGTTCTCTTTGGTCTTTACATTACCCCTGTTGTTAATGCCGGTGAATGCCAATTCCGCAGGCGAAGCAGAGCCTGCTAAACCGCGCTGCAAAACGGGAAAAATCTGGAATTTCTCTGAAAAAAAATGCATGAGCGCTGACGAGATAAAAACCAAAAAGTCTTCTGCAAAAAAGAAGGCACCAATCAAATGCAGGGGGCAGAAAGTCTGGGATGCAAAGAAAAAGCGCTGCATCAAAGATGAGCAGTCTTCCAGCCTCGATCAAGACACGCTTTATACTTATGCAAAAACGCTGGCTCGCAGCGGAAACTATAATGAAGCCATTGAAATTCTCTATAGCGCACCAGACCAGAGTGATCCGCGTATCTTGAACTATCTCGGATTTTCAAACCGCAAACTGGGCAATATGGATAAAGCGCTTGAATATTACCATGCTGCTGTTGCCACCAATCCCGATTTCACCCTCGTTCGTGAATATCTGGGCGAAGCCTATATTCAACTGGGTCAGTTGGAAAAAGCCCGTGAGCAACTCACACAAATTGAACGCATTTGCGGCACCGCGAATTGCCGTGAATATTCGATGTTGTCAAAAGTCATGGTCGACAGCCAGTTGCAGTAAATAACGCTACCTTGCATCGCCAACTCTTTGCATTCCCAACTCTTTGCATTCCAAGTGAGTCGGGGTATTAGAGAAGAGATTATGTACTCTTCACAGCAGAAAATAAGCATCCTTAAAAGCCTGGACAATATCCTCAAATCGGAAGGATTTGCCCAGGCACCGCAATTGCAGAATTTTCTGAAATTTGTTGTCCATAAAACCCTTGAAAACAAGACATCCGAAATTAAGGGTTATACCATCGGTGTTGATGCCCTTGGCCGTAACGCCGATTTTGACCCCCACACCGACCCTTCAGTGCGTGTAATGGCTGGCCGCCTGCGCCAATCCCTCAAGAATTATTATAGTGAAAAGGACAAAGAAAATTCAGGCAATTTTCTCAATCCTCAAATTCACATGCCAAAGGGAAGTTATGTTCCTGTTTTCAAATTCGATGACAATGCGGCTGGTCAAACGGTTCAAAATACGCCACCTGCCCAATACTCCCCTTCAAATAAACTAACAAAATTATTGATTTTTTCAGCCGCTGCCCTGCTGATTATCACTTTGGGACTGGTCTACTACCGTTCTATTCCTGAAAACACCAATAACCCCTCTCTACCCATAAAAACAGATGTCATAAACCTGGGCACTGCTCGCATAAGCATATCACTTCGAGCAAATGAAGATCCTGTTCCCCAGTGGTTTTCTTCTGATGAAGCCCTCGCCGGGCTGGTGACTGCATTTTCAAGATTTAAGGAATTTGAAATACATCAGGTCCCCTGGGATAACACCCGCATTCCCCTTCGGACCGGCACTGGCAACACGCTTGCAGATTACCACTTTTCTGTACTGATAACCCGGGCAGGCATTTCCCCCGATGTACGCGCATTTGCAAAACTGACCCGCCAAAGCGATAAAGCAATTATTTGGTCTGACCTCATCAACATTCCAAAACCCTCCGAGCCGGTGGGCCTGGATGCCTCCAGAATTTCAGGGCGTAACATAGCGCCCCTGCTGTCGCCCTATGGCGTGATTTACGGAGATATTATCAATCGAAAACAGGTTCCCCCACGCCTTGAGTGTATTAATCGTTTCTATTCATATTTTGCAGCTGAAACCATCGATAAATATGCCAAAGCGCGCAACTGTCTTGAACAGGCGATAGATTCCGGCACAGCCTCCTCTTCGCTGCACGCAATGCTGGCATTTCTTTATGTCGAAAACTATCGCAAACAAATTCCCGGATATGAAAGCGATGCATTATCCAAAGCAGATGAAGTAGCGCGAAAAGCCATCACGCTAAACCCGAAAAATGCACGCGCACATCAGGCCCAGTTTGGCATTTTCAAAATTCGCGGCCATCGCGAACAGGCTACCGCCGCCGCCTTGAAAGCTATAGAATTGAACCCGTTTGATAGCGATATCATCGGCGACTTTGCTGCTTATCTCGTTTCGATTGGAGAGTTCGAAAAAGCCGCACCTATCCTGGACAAAGCCATCCTTCTCAATGCATCAAAACCCGTCTGGCTTGAATTCTATATTTTCCTCCTGGCAGAATTTACCGGAAAATTTGAAGAGGCGGATATTGTGGCAGAGCGCCTGAATGCGGAGCTCTCTCCTTTGGCAGCGCTCGCCATCGTGCTTTCTGCTCAGCGTAATGGAAATACCATCCAGGCGGAAAAGGCGTACATATCGCTGGTACGTCAGGAACCCGATTTTGCCATTGAACCCGGAAAAGCGCTGATGCGGCGCGGCTTTGACCAGCAGTTGGTGGAAACTATTTCCGTAACGTTAGACACCGTTAAAAGTACCCTGCCCACCCCCGCCCCCATGGATTGAGCGCAGAAATTTTACGCATCTTACAGTTGTTACCGTAAGTTACTCCATTCAAAAGTTTGAATGTATTATTTGTTTTTCATAAATTCGATTGGGTACTTATTCGGGCAATAAAGTTTGCCTGTAAATACCCCGCAAATATACCGGTATAGACCACAACCCAATACCGGTGAGGTCGGCTTCTGCATATCACCCACACAGGCAGGGCTGACCCCCTGCCGGAGAAGGTTCACACCAGTTCCGGCAGGGTAAAAATTCTACATTCCAACCGGGATTTAGACCTCCGGGCGGAATACACGGTCCAGCTGGGGCACGTGGCCGTGTTGCGACGGGGAATTGGCGCCAATTCCCCGTCGCTCTTTATTGGAAGTTAAAGAGGTTTATAAGGGTCTGCCAGCGCAGCCTTTGGACGGCTTACCGGCACATCATCATAAGATGTACGCTCCGCCAGTTCTTTTGGTCCAATACGCTTCAACAGCGTGCGGAAACTTGGGTGCATACCGCCATCGTCATAGACATAGGACAGCAGGTTTCCCTTGTTAAGCGCAATGCTGATGGCTTTTTCATCATCCATACGCTTCTTGGCCACGGCCTGGGTCTCAACAGTTTTATAGGCCGGACAAGGTGCCACCGGATTACGCGGCTCACCATCTTCAAATTTGGCATCAATCACATAACGTCCGCCGCAGGCGGAAACCTTCGGCTCACGCTTTGTAACCTCAAATACATCATAGCCGCGCTTCAAATCGCGCCAGAACTCATAATTTACATCCTGTCGATGGGTAGCCATGTTTTTTGGCGTCATGCGGAATGGAAATGACTGAACCTGAAATGCCTTTTGCCCGCCTTTGAGCGCCTCACGCGCCACAGCATAAATCTCGGCAACACTGGTGTCCGACATCGCATAACAGCCCGCAGATGTGCATGCACCATGTACAACAATCGAATCACCCGTGTAACCTAAAGCCCGCTCAAGCCGGTTTGGATAGCCGATATTAAACGACAGAAAAAACTGCGAATTGGGGTTCATCATAGAAGATGGGACAGAATAAAAACCTTCCGGTGCCTGACGGTCATCGCGCTTCTTTTTAGGACCCAAAAGGCCCGACCAGCGACACATCGGATAAGTCGACAAAAGCGCATAGCGCCCCGATTTATCCTTTTTCCAGATTTCCAGTTCGCTTTCTTTCTTGAAAATACGCACCAAAATAGGGTCTGCCGGTGACATTTTCAGCGAACGCATCTCTGCTGTCAGCTTAGCGGGGATAGGTTGATTGGCCTTGTTTTCAACCACTCCATTCAATGCCTCAGATACGCAGCCGGAAACAACCAGCAGCAAGCCTAAAGGAATCAAGGATTTCAAAATCTGTTTTTTCAACACTACCACCGATTTATCCGCTAAAGAGCCCCTGCTGAACACTATATATGAACAGTTTTAAGATCTCTATAACCCTTTTGTTTATCACGAACATAGTTGTGGAACAAGATTAACGAATCCTTGCTGTTCACACTGCTGTTACCAGTTTTCCGATGGCAACAATATCGCCGCCATCGATGCATTTGCATACTGCTGGCCCATTGCCTGCAAAAGATAGGCCAACATTTCGACAAATGCCACCTGAGCAAGATACCCCAAAATGATGGCGATATGAGTGAACCGCCTTGTGTTTGATGGATTGCATATTATTAATGCTAATGCGGTCGGGCGGTTTCAAAATTTGGATTCTATCTTTGATTGAAGACGCCTGACCTTCCTTCTCATAAACCACCAAAACCCACCAAATGTTATATTTACAAATCCCATTTGTAGAATAGACATCCCCCACCAAGATTTTTGCTTAAGCATATAATTACTGACGATTTCACCGGTGGATTTTAGGTATTTTGCTAAAACGATTTCTCCTTCCCTATGCGGACAGGGCCACATCCCTTCGCTCCCAGAGAATTGTATTTCATTACCGTTCCCCAAAATTAATGCAAATTGCGGTTTACACACAATTCCATTGGTAGATTTTTCTATGAATATATCCGTTACGCGAACCAATTTTTCTTCAGAATTTCGATTGATGTCTCCAATATTACTCAGTAAAAACCAGCCGATCCCGGTAGCTATGATCCCACTAAACAGAACCAAATAAGGAAGTACAAAAAATAGTTGACGGATTTGGTTTTTGAAAAATTTGGAAAGCATGTTGAACTGAGCTCATAGTTTTGAAAAACTGACAGTCAAATGAATTTGTTCCTGGAAATCTCAGGAATACAGAGCTGCCCTGACAAGCATTACTTTAGTATGATCGTCAATTCAATGGAAAGTCTTGTGAAGAAACAACAAGTAGGAGTCAAAATATTCTCACCAATATCCACCCCGCTATTCGCCTCATGCAAATCTATTGCTTTGAAGGCTGGTAAAAAAAAAATCTGGCACAAATTCAGGAAACTCCCAACACTAGTTGATTAGTACCTATCGCTAACTGGGTTCTATCATTTTCGCGGGCTAACTTCTCAAAGCGCGTTACCAGGTAGAATTTTGATTGCTGTTGGCTGTTCGTCACCCATGGAACTTGAAATAAAATAATTTCCGCCTTCACGGTTAAACCGAAAACAACTCTCCATCCCTTTATTCCTGCTTTTACTGGTTCGGCAGATCAACCCGATTTCTACAATACGGTAGCTGCCAAAACCTGTTGAAACACTATTTCTGATAGTGTTGCGATCGCGATAAATTCTTTTCCCGTTTTCAAAATACATTTTGTATTGCCCTCTTCACGCAGATCGATCCTGAGCAATACATTCAATCGTATTTCCGACAAT
>JAKISV010000146.1 GCA_021648425.1 Rhizobiaceae bacterium | reverse complement strand
TTGAACCAGGCCAGGGGTTGAATGGAATAAGATTAATTTTGGCATGAACGCCTTTCAGCAATTTCACCAGATCGCGCGCGTCCTCCATCGAATCATTGACGTCTTTCAACATCACATATTCAAACGTAATGCGCCGGGCGTTCGAGACATTGGGGTAATTTCGGCAGGAATCCATCAACTCAGCCAGCGGATATTTTTTGTTGATCGGCACCAGTTCATCGCGCAATTCATCACGCACCGCATGCAGTGACACCGCCAGCATCACGCCGATTTCTTCACCGGTACGCTTGATGTTTGGCACCACGCCGGAAGTGGAAAGCGTAATGCGCCGCTTGGACAGTGAAAGCCCCTCCGGGTCTGAGGCAATCAGCAGGGCGGTTTTTACATTGTCAAAATTATAAAGCGGCTCACCCATCCCCATCATCACAATATTGGTAACTTTGCGCCCGGCGTCCGGCACTATCGCCCCTTGCGGCGTGTCGATATGGGGGAAATCTCCCAGCCGCTCACGTGCCACCAGCAATTGCGCAACAATTTCTTCGGCTGTCAGATTACGCACCAGTTTCTGCGTACCGGTGTGGCAAAAGCTGCAATTGAGCGTGCATCCCACCTGCGAAGACAAACACAAAGTGCCGCGCCCCTCTTCGGGAATATATACCGTTTCAACCTCAACCGGCCGCCCTGCCCCGCGTGAAGGAAATCGCAATAGCCATTTTTGCGTGCCGTCTTTGGAAATTTGTTCTTCTATAATTTCAGGCCGCGCTATCGTGAATTTCTCAGCCAGCAACCTACGCATATCCTTGGATATATTGGCCATTGCGGAAAAATCACTGACCCCGCGCACATAAAGCCAGTGCCACAATTGCGAAACCCGCATTTTAGATTGTTTTTCGGGAATGCCAAATTCAATAAGCGCCAGACGCAATTCTTCACGCCCAAGGCCAATCAGCGATGGTTTTTCATCGTGAACATTATCAGGCGCAGGTCTGCTGGAAGCGTTGGTAAGGTCCAATGACAATGCCATGGGGTTCACATATTATTGAGGACAATATTGAAATTCAATTCATCATCTAACACGCACGGTTTTTATTTCATAGGTGCAGTTATTTGAGTGCGCTTATACAATTGTGCATACAATCAGGATCCTGCACAATTTTGAATTTCTTTCAGCGATGCCGTAACCCCGGCAAGAGAATAGGTGTATTTGGTATTGGTGCCGCGCCGTGAGAAGCCGGAAACCACCATGTCCTTACCCGCTCGCATTGCTGCAATTACCTGGGATTCTTCAGCCCGGTTTTCCATCCAGGCATTCGAGCCCCTGGTAAACATAGTGAATGTTTTGCCATCGATATTCAACGTGACTTTTGAAGATTCCTGAAACGGATAGCCAACCGTAAACTGGGGTTCCAGCGCTCCGTTTTGCCCCGGATGCTGTGACAGCATAAAGAATACATCGCCGTGGTCACGGTCGCCCGGCTCTTTTTTCACCGGGATAGATAAAATATAGCAGATTTTTCCCGCTGCACTTTGATGGCTGTAAGCGCCCCAGGCCTTAAACTGCTTGATGCGGTTTGGCGTCTGCGCGCTGGCACTGCTTGCCATAACGAATATGGAAAAAGCCAATGCGATGGCAATTGCGGAGATGAATTTACTAACAGTGTTCTTCATAAGCTTATCTTCTTGATATTTTGCCGATTTTTTGATTGTCCGTACAGTTTTTACGGACAATCATCCTGATTGCTGTTCAATAGACAGATAAAAAATCTGTCTGCATCGAATCGTAATATTTGCCATGTAACCATGCTTTAACGATGCTTACCAAAACATGAACAATTTTATAAAAAAATGTTTATTTTGAGGAAAACCATTCTGAAAAATTAGTGAACCCGCCGAATTAAAGTGTACCGATTATTCGTCATTGATAGGCACCAAAGGATAAATCCAACAAGATTCGGGCAGGATTTTGACAATCAAAATGACATTTCCGACATATCGCTATTAATTTCGCCGCCCGCGCCCGCGTCCACGCCGATTGCCCACTCGCTTACCGCCGGAATAAACCGGTTTGCCATGAATATGAGGCTTCAAAGGCTCTATTGGACCGCCTGCTCTTACCGGGCGCTCAGCAAACCTGCCCAGACATCGCATGCGATCATACATCACTACCGCACCAGCCATCGCAACATTGATGCAAAAACGCATCGGTATTTTGACAACAAATTCGCAGGATTCAACCATTGCCGGTGACAGCGATCCACCTTCCGGCCCCAGCACATATGCGGCCCGTGAAGGGTGGCGAAAACTGGGCAGATCAATTGCATCTTCGGTCAGTTCAACGCCCACCAGACGACATTCATCGGGCAGATGCATTTCTTCAACACCGCTCCATGAATACCAGGGTAAATGGTCCTGGGAACGCGTTGTATCAGATTGGGGGGTGCCAATTGTCTCGGCTGCAGCCACGGTAAAAATAAAACTGGCACCAAATCCGTGGGCAGAACGGGCCAGATTGCCAAAATTCATGCGTTTGGAAATGCCCTCAACGCCAATTCCATAATAACCTCGTATTGCCATTTAACCGGATTATGCCTTCAATGATTTTCTGGCGGCAATATAATGCCGTTCCTGCATAGAGGTTTTTACCGCGCCAAGCGCTGCAGTCAATACGGCAATATCATCTGTAAATCCAAACCCGGCAATAAAATCCGGTACAATATCCAGCGGCAAAACAAAATAGGCGAGTGCTGCCAGCAATATGCCTCTTGCTTTGGCTGAGGTGTCAGGGTCCAGCATGCAATAATAACCAGCCACCACATCTTCCATAAACGGAATGCGCCCGGCAGCCTTTTTCACCGTGCGCCAAAAACCCTGCTGTACGTTTTGTTCCTGGTCAGCCTGCTCTTCATCGCTGCCGGGCATCAGAATTTCGCCATATAATACTTTATTCATCGTTCCCTCCAATATACAATGTGGGTCTGACCTTAAACGATATCAAGTAATCATACCTCAATCATGACCCCATCATCAATTCTGTTCATCTGCCTTGGAAATATCTGCCGCTCACCTCTGGCCGAAGGTGTATTGCGCCATGAGGCAGAAAAACGTGGCATGGCAAACCAGCTTACCATTGATTCTGCAGGCACTTCCAACTGGCACATCGGCAGCGCGCCCGATGAGCGTACAATTGAGAATGCAGCAATGCATGATGTAGACATTTCAAACCAGGTCTGCCGCCAACTTGTAGCTGCAGATTTTTTCGACTTTGATTTGATACTGGCAATGGATAATGCAAACATTTCCAACATCCGTGCCGCCAATCATGAAAATGGCTCCGCGCAAATTTCTCTGTTTACCGCCTGGGCCGGTATGGGCGACCAGGAAATACCCGACCCTTATTATGGTGGCCAGCAAGGCTTTGAAATCGCTTATAAAATGATTGAGCAGGCCGCAGCTGGAACCCTGGACCGCATAGCTGCGCCTTAGCCGTTAGAATATTGTTAATCATATCCCCCAAATATAACGCCTAAGTTATCTATATGCCAAAATTGCTGATAAATACCGCAGCTAAGGCCTTGTTTTTTCCATGATTTGATCACATATTAGGAGCGTGGTGTTGCCGTACGGGCAACGCCGGATTTATTACGCGTGCTACAATACGCACAATTACCAACCGAAAGAGGTTTCACTATGGCGGACTATCGCGAACCACAGGCCCGCTTTGGCAACACAGCAGCTCAATCGACTGCTGAATATGACCAGGGTCTGCGCTCCTATATGCTGGGCATTTACAACTACATGGCTCTGGCACTGGCTTTCACCGGCGTCGCCGCACTGGCAACCGCCTGGTTTGCTGCCAGCAACCCGGCTTTCGCCAATGCAATTTACGCCAGCCCGCTGCGTTATGTAATCATGTTCTCACCACTGGCTTTTGTTTTGGTGCTGTCATTCGGCATTAACAAATTGAGCCTGGCTACCACACAACTGGTATTCTGGGCATTTGCCGGTATCATGGGCATGTCGATGTCATGGATTTTCATGGTTTACACATCCGCAAGCGTTGTGCAGGTATTTTTCATTACTGCCGCTGCATTCGGTTCTCTTAGCCTTTATGGTTATACAACCCAGCGCAATCTTACCGGAATGGGCTCCTTCCTGATGATGGGTCTGTTTGGCCTGATCATTGCAATGCTCGTCAACCTGTACATGCAATCTTCAGCAATGCAGTTTGCCATCTCGGTAATTGGCGTTCTGATCTTTGCCGGTCTTACAGCTTACGATACCCAGCGCCTGAAACTGCAATATGACCATGTTGCAGGCAATACGGTTGCCATGGGTAAAGCGACCATTATGGGCGCCTTGTCACTCTACCTGAACTTCATCAATATGTTCATGATGTTGCTCAACCTGTTTGGCAACCGTAACTAAGCCTACCGGTAGCAATACCAAAATCAAACGGCACTCCCCCATCTGGTGAGTGCCGTTTTTTGTTGCGAAAATTTATCCTCTGGTTCAAATATAGACCATGACCAGCCAAAAACCTGCAACGCCCGTTATCGATAATGCCCGCCTTGAAGACATACCGGCAATCACGCGTATTTATGCTGATGCGGTATTGAATGGCAAAGCGAGTTTTGAGTGGGACGCCCCCGATGAGAATGAAATGCGTCGGCGTTATCAATCCCTTCTCGATAACCAGTTCCCCTATCTGGTAGCGCGCCTGGGCGATAAAGTGATCGGTTACGCCTATGCTGGCCCGTTCCACAACCGTATTGGCTACAAGTGGACCGTGGAAAACACCGTCTATATTGACCCCGCATACCATGGCCGTGGCATCGGCACATTGTTCCTCGAGCAATTGATCAAGACCTGCACGGACAAAAATTTTCGGCAAATGGTGGCAGTCATTGGTGACAACGCCAATGAAGGCTCAATTCGGCTGCACAAAAAATCCGGATTTATTCATGCGGGCACCCTGAAATCTGTTGGCAGAAAACACGGCGTGTGGCTTGATTCAGTTTTGATGCAACGTTCATTGGGGCCGGGCAGTGGCACCCCTCCTGACAAAGAATAGCAAATCTCAAAATTAGTTTTTTACACGCAAATCAGTTTCGGTTTTTTTTCAAACACCTTCAACACCTGCTGCAATTCGTGTCCGCGTTTCAGGATATGACCGCTGGCATTAACAACACTGAAAGCGCCTTGTTTACGTGCCAGCTTCGGATTTTTCTCAATCGTATAAAGCGGCACTTCACTGGTACGCCTGAATACTGAAAAAACTGCCCGCTCCCTCAGCATGTCAATGGCATAGTCCCGCCACTCGCCTTTTGCCACTTTGAAGCCATACACCCTGAGCAGTTGATTTAGTTCCTTGCGGTCAAAAGCAACAGTAGAATATTTATCGGGGGATTTTTTGTTGTTGGGTTTTTCCAGATAGACAATGCGTGCGCTGCCGTCTTTTTTTCGCAAATCTTCAGCTTGCACGCTCACAATAACCTGACCTTTTTCAACGCTTGTTTTTCATTGTGAAAAAGACAGGACGAAATAGCAAGGCACAGCACAACAAATAAACAAGATATTGCCTCAATTCTGCCCCGACAACACCTTGTTTGGAATGAACATTGCGCGTGTTGCCTCAGAAGGTCCGGTTCAGTTCGACTCTGGTATATTCAGCCCCCCAGCCCCCAGAGTAGGATGGACCGGACCACTTTATAATCTTATCGATCCGCGCAATGTTCAATTGACACAATTTCATATGCATTATCTTGTGTCTATAGAAGCCGCCCATGAATATGGCTGCTACCAATCACGATTTTTTCAAGTCCCGAATTACTGTTGCCCCGATAATCGGGCCGGGCGTGCCGAATTTGGATGTCTGCTGCAACAACAAAGCACACGAATCATAACCCTTCTGTGACAAATCCTTGAGCGGCAGCATCATTTTTAAACCATCAGGTTCCATCATTCCTATCAACTCAATATCGCGCACAATATTTGAATAGGTAAGATCTTTCCCGCGATTTTCGCCTTTCTCAACTTTCACCACTTCCTGATCAGTGAAATAAACCATCCATAGCGTCGCCTTTGAAATATCACTTCCATAGGCAATCTGGATATCAAGGGCATCGTCAATCACACTCACATTGATTGGCACCGTAAGCCCCTGCAGGTTTTGCTCATAATCCTTCAAGACCGCCTTAATTTTGTTTGAACGTGAACCCACCGTATGGCTTCTTCCGTTCATGATCGCTTGGGGTGTATAAATCTGATTTTCTTCAAATGATTTTGAATAACGCCTTTGCCGCACTGCATGTTCAGGCTTGGCAAAAGTATCCTTCCAGCCAAGATAGTCCCAATAATCCACATGCCAGGCCAGTGCCAGAATATCTTTGTTTCGATAGATGCTGGTGACAAATTCATCGGCGGGCGGGCACGATGAACAGCCCTGACTGGTGAACACTTCCAGTATAGCTTTGGGTGAATATATCTCAGCGGCTTGCGCGCTACCAAGGGTCATACCCGATACGGCAATAATCGGTGCCAGCATTATAGTGCCGGTCAGGATTCTGCGATTTTTATCCAAAATACACCTCGTTTGGCCCCAAAAGGCCTACATTTTTGAATTTCTATCGCAAAACCTAGAAACAAACCTGTTCAATTCCAAGTCACATTGTGGTGTGACCACTACACGATTTGTTAATCCGGCAGAAAATTAATCCTGCCAGCCTGCCAGT
>JAKISV010000145.1 GCA_021648425.1 Rhizobiaceae bacterium | reverse complement strand
GTGTTATTTCAACAGGTTACTCACCTTCTCGCCTTCTAAAACACAAACCTCACCGTCATTCCTGTGCTTGTCACAGGAATCCATGCCGTTCCCCCATCCGCACGATAATTCTCAGGTATGGACCCCTGTGACAAGCACAGGGGTGACGGCGGGAGTGTCGCTCTTCCTCGTCATCCCCTCGTCATCGTCGGGCTCTCTACTTCGTCATCGTCGGGCTCGACCCGACGATCCAGCGCAATATGTGGCGCAGCCTCCGTATCGATGGTGCCTTCGGCGCATATTGCGCTGGATGCACGGGGCAAGCCCGAGCATGACGAAAGGGAGAGCGCAGGTGTAATGCCGGGGGATTTGATACATAATAAATAATTCTTCACACCGGCACTTGGCGCCTGTAACATCTTTTCAAACAGGAGAAATTCATGCTTGGATTGATGATGGATCAGCAATTGCTGATTAGTTCGATTGCGGACCATGCGGCGCGTTATCATGGTGATACTGAAATAGTTTCGCTCAACAGCGATGGCAGCCAGTTTCGTTATGATTATAGCGGTGCCCATGGCAATATGTTGAAGCTGGCTGGCGCTCTGGAAAAGCTGGGCCTTGAAAAGACCGACCGGGTTGCGACACTTGCCTGGAACAATCATCGTCATTTCGAGATCTATTTTGCGGTATCAGGCAACGGGCAGATTTGTCATACGCTCAATCCGCGGCTTTTTCCCGAACAACTGATTTACATCATCAATCATGCGGAAGATAAGGCGTTGTTTTTTGACCAGACATTTTTACCGCTGGTTGAGGGATTGCGAAAACATCTGGGGACAATCAAACATTTTGTGCTGATGGAGGACCATGACAGCGAACTGGCAAAGACTCACCCGTGGCTATCGTTTTACGGAGATTTGCTGGCCGATAGTGATGAGAATTATTCATGGCCCGATAATATTGATGAACGCGATGCCTGTTCGCTTTGTTATACATCGGGCACAACAGGCAATCCCAAAGGCGTATTGTTTTCACATCGCTCGACGCTCATTCATGCGATGATGTCGGCAACACCTGATGTGATGAATTTTTCTGCTCGTGATTGTCTTTTGCCGGTAGTGCCGATGTTTCACGTTAATGCCTGGGGCACGCCTTATGCAGCGCCGATGGTGGGGGCGAAGCTGGTTTTGCCGGGACCGGGGCTCGATGGCGAAAGCCTGACTAAGCTGTTTCTGGCCGAAGGCGTGACAATTTCCGCAGGGGTGCCGACCATCTGGGGCGGGTTATTGGATTATCTTGATGCTAACAATATCAAACTGCCGGATATGAAGCGCACTGTGGTTGGCGGTTCTGCCTGTCCGCCTTCAATGCTGGACAGGTTTCGTGATGATTATGATATCGAAGTGCTGCACGCCTGGGGAATGACAGAACTCAGTCCGCTTGGTACGGTCAATAATATCAAGAACAAACATCTGAAAATGCCCGAAGATGAACTACGCCAGTTACGCACTTTGCAGGGGCGACCGCCATTCGGGGTGGAACTGGGTATCTTTGATGATGAGGCAAAACAGTTGCCCAATGACGGCAAAAGCCAGGGCGATCTTTATTGTCGCGGGCCGTGGGTTATGAGCGAATATTTTGGTGGTGAGGGTGGCGATCCGCTGGTGGATGGCTGGTTTCCCACCGGCGATGTGGCGACGCTGGATGAAGATGGTTTCATGTGTATTCGTGACCGCTCAAAGGATATTATCAAATCGGGTGGTGAGTGGATATCATCGGTCGAGCTGGAAAATCTGGCGATGGGACACCCGGATATCGGGGACGCGGCAGTGATTGCCGCCTCCCATAAAAAATGGTCTGAGCGGCCCCTGCTGATTGTTGTGCCAAAAGATGGCATACAGATTGATGAAAAGGTGCTGCTTGAATATTATCAGGGTAAAGTTGCCAAGTGGTGGATACCCGATGCCGTCATTGTCACAAAAGAAATTCCACGCAATGCTACGGGTAAAATCCGCAAGAATGTTTTGCGTGAGGAATATGGCAATTCGCTGCGATAGAAATAGTTGAACCCGTTTTTGGAGTACACCCATGTTTACAGCCACAATGAATTTTGGCCTTGGTGAAGATATCGAAGCCCTGCAGGATCTGGCTCGCAGATTTTCGCAGGAACGTATTGCGCCGTTAGCGGCGGATATTGATAAAAATGACGAATTTCCCACGCATCTGTGGAAAGAGATGGGCGATCTGGGCCTGTTGGGAATTACCGTTCCCGAAGAATATGGCGGGGTGGATATGGGTTATCTGGCCCATGCGGTGGCGCTGGAAGAAATTTCGCGCGCTTCTGCTTCTGTCGGATTATCTTATGGGGCGCATTCAAATCTTTGTATCAATCAGATCAAATTGAACGGCACCCATGAACAAAAGCAGCAATATCTGCCAGGGCTGATATCGGGTGAACATGTGGGGGCACTGGCGATGTCTGAGGCGGGGGCGGGTTCAGATGTGGTATCAATGAAATTGCGAGCTGAAAAGCGCAATGACCGCTATATTCTGAATGGTACAAAATTCTGGATTACCAACGGGCCTGATGCCGATACGCTGGTGGTTTATGCCAAGAGCGACCCTGATGCCGGGTCACGCGGGATGACGGCATTTTTGATAGAAAAGAAATTTACCGGATTTTCGATTGCCCAGAAGCTCGACAAACTGGGGATGCGCGGTTCGCCTACAGGGGAACTGGTATTTGAAGATTGCGAAGTGCCTTTTGAAAATGTGCTGGGAGAAGAAGGCAAGGGCGTCAACGTGCTGATGAGCGGGCTTGATTATGAGCGCGTGGTTCTGGCAGCAGGCTGTGTGGGCATAATGCATGCCTGCCTTGATCTGGTGATGCCTTATATCCATGAGCGCAAGCAGTTTGGCCAGGCGATTGGTGAATTCCAGCTGATGCAGGGTAAAATCGCCGATATGTATACGGCGATGAATTCGTCGCGCGCTTATGTTTATGCCTCAGCATCCGCCTGTGACCGGGGGCAGATTACCCGGCAGGACGCGGCGGCGTGTTGTCTTTACGCGGCAGAAAGCGCCACGCAGGTGGCCTTGCAGGCAATACAGGCATTGGGCGGAGCGGGCTATCTCAACGCAAGCCCGGCAGGCAGATTGTTGCGCGATGCGAAGCTGATGGAGATTGGGGCGGGGACTTCTGAGATACGGCGAATGCTGATCGGGCGTGAGCTGTTTAAAGAGACGGCTTGAATATACCCATGTCCAACCACGTCACTATATTCGAAGTTGGCCCGCGTGACGGGTTGCAGAACGAGAAGCAGTTGATTTCGACGCAAGACAAAGTGCGGTTGATTGATATGCTTTCTGAATGCGGATTCACCAGGATTGAAGCTGCCAGTTTTGTCAGCCCCAAATGGGTGCCGCAGATGGGGGATGGTGAGGCGGTTATGGCAGCAATCGGGCGAAAGCCGGGGGTGACCTATGCAGCTTTGACGCCAAACATGAAGGGGTATGACCGCGCCCGTGAAGCTAAGGTTGATGAGGTGGCGATATTTGCAGCGGCCTCAGAGACGTTTAGCCAAAAGAATATCAACTGCTCGATTGACGAGAGTATCGAGCGCTTTGCGCCAATACTGGACGCGGCAAAACGTGATGGCATTGCGGTTCGCGGGTATGTTTCCTGTGTGGTCGATTGTCCTTATGAGGGGAAAATTGCGCCCTCTCATACTGCGCGAGTGGCAAAAATACTGATTGATGCGGGGTGTTATCAGGTATCATTGGGCGATACGACTGGCATGGGCAGGCCGCAGACTGTTTTAGCCATGCTGGATGTGGTTTTGAAGGTCGTGTCGGCGGACATGCTTGCCGGGCATTTTCATGATACCAATGGAATGGCGCTTGATAATATTCGCGTCAGTCTGGAAAAAGGCCTGCGGGTTTTTGACAGTGCGGTTGGCGGATTGGGCGGTTGTCCCTATGCTCCGGGGGCGAAGGGCAATGTGGCAACCCGCAGCGTTGTGACCATGCTGGAGAATGAAGGTTATAGGACCGGCATCAATCTGGAGGCGCTTTTGCGGGTTGAGGAATTTTTGAACAAATTGATAACACCGCGGGAAATATCATCATGAGCGACTATAAAACCATACAGTTTTCCACTGATGCACGTGGCGTTGCCACTATCACTCTGGCACGACCGCAAAAGCATAATGCGATGAATGCTGATATGATTTTGGAACTGGCCGGCGTTGCCGGGGAAATTTCTGACAACAGTTCCATTCATGTTTGTATTCTGGAGGCTGAAGGCAGAACATTTTGTGCAGGAGGTGATCTGGGCTGGATGCAAACGCAGATGACCCAAAGCCGCGAGGAAAAAATTGCCGGGGCGATGGGGCTGGCGCAAATGTTGAACGCGCTTGATGAACTGCCCTGCCCGCTGATTGGCAAGGTGCAGGGTTCAGCGTTTGGCGGCGGTATTGGGATGATGGCGGTTTGTGATGTGGTGATTGCTGCTCAGGGAGCGAAATTTGCCCTGACGGAAACAAAACTAGGATTGATACCGGCAACCATCGGGCCGTTTGTGATACGGCGCATCGGTGAGGCTTTTGCGCGGCAATATTTTTTCTCCGCCAAACCATTTGATTGTGAAACGGCTTTGAGAATGAACCTGGTTTCTCAAGTTTCATCGGCTGAAGAACTGGATATTTTGGTGGAAAAGGAAATCGCGACCATTCTAAACTGTCGGCCCGGGGCTGTTCGTGATGCAAAAGCGCTGGCAAAAGAACTGGCGCGCAATCCTTCAATGGAAAGTCAGAAACTGACGGCATCAAAACTGGCGGACCGCTGGGAAACGAATGAAGCGCAGGAGGCTATTTCAGCGTTCTTTGCGACAAAAAAATAATCGTTCTTGATTTTTCCCTGGATAAATCAAACTTGGAGCATTTGGAAGCACTGCCAATGTTGCCGTTTCTGCCCACGAAAGTTCATAACTGTTTCTGCCAAAATAACGCCAAGATGCAGCCTCAATTCCAACTACATTTCCACCAAAAGGAGCGTTGGAAGTATAGAAATTTAAAATCTCTTCTTTAGAATATTTTAACTCCAATCTTGTAGCGAGAATTAATTCTATTCCCTTTTCAAAATACGTTCTTTTTTTTCCTTTTCTCGAAAGTCTAATTACTTGTTGTGTTAAAGTGCTTCCGCCTCTTTTAATTTTCCCTGCTTTGCTGTTTTCTCGCAAAGCCTTAAACATCGAAACGGGATTAAAACCGATATGTTTATAAAAATAAGCATCTTCAAATTGCACAATACAGTGTTTGAATTTAGTAGAAATACTGTCTTTTTTTGGAAATCTCCATTGACCATCAGTAGCTATTTTTGCGCCTAATAAATAACCTTCATCGCTTTCTATAACCGTTGATGTTGGTGTGTTAAATAGTTGTTTTGGAAGTGAAAAACAATACCAAACAAGTAGTATCAAAAGGAAGATACTGCTCTTTTTATGTTTTCGTATAAAATTCCATAATTTCATTAAATACTTTTGTTTTAAGTAAATTGTTTCAAGACCTAACAGGTTTTCAAAACCTGTTAGGTCTAAAATCAAAAGGTTGGTTTCAATGTTTTATGCTTCTTATCTAAATCTAGATTTAATGTAGATTCCTGCCTTCGCAGGAATGACAAACCTCCAACTTCCAACTTCCCATCTTCCTTCTTCCAACTCAAAACCTATTTCACAACCTCAATCCATTGTCCTTTTGTTCGTACAAAGTAATCATTATCATACATTGCTTCGGCTTGAACACCATATAAATAATACTTTCCAAGATAGGATGCGTTTAAATCTACTTCAAAAGTTTTAGATTTCTTTTTTTCTAAATCAAAATAAAAGTTGACGCGATCATCACGAATATCAGTAAAATTGGCTGTTGTTGTTGCGCTTCCAAAATCGGTAAATCTGGTATTTATAATTTCCCATCCTGAAGGAAAAATTTCGGTCAATGCAATGTCATTTATAGATTCGTGTTTTAAATTACTTACAGTTATTGAAGCCTTAAAATCGGTTCCTTGAGTCAGTTTTGAAACGTCTATTTTATCTCCTTTGGCGTTTTTATAGACAATTGAAATTCCTAAATTTCGTTTTTCGGTAATTTCTTGTCCTAATGGTAACTTTCCTGAATTTACAAGGCGTATATACACTGTATTTGCAATAGCATTTATAATTTTCAACTGATTTTTTTTTGTCTATTTTGATAATACGATACAAATAAACCTTCCTTCTTACCTTTAACATAAAGTCCTTTATATTTTATTCTTCCATCGGGATAATAAGAAATGTATTCACCGTCAAATTTTCCTTCTACCCAAGGTTCTTCTGCTTTTAGTTCTCCTCCTTCGTACCACCAAATCCAAATTCCGTCTTGTTTATCTCCTTTATAAGTTCCCTCTACTTTTTTTGCACCATTTGGGTATGTTTCTACGTAAGTTTTGTAAATAATTGTTTTTGTTTCATGTCCGTATTCATCAAAAGTTTTCCAATTACCTTCTTTTCTATCATTTTTATATACACCAGAACTTGCAATTTTTCCATTTTCGTGAAAATATGTAGCAGCGCCATTTAATTTTCCATCGGTACAAGTACCTTCAAAAGATTTTTTGCCACTATTATGCCATTCTGTAACTGTTCCGACTTTTAGATCATTTTCGTAATTTGTTTTTCGTTTTTTATTTCCTGTATCGTAAAACTCTTCACAAACTCCATTTCTTTTACCCATGGTTAAATTACCTTTTTTACGTAATTTGCCGTTTGGATACCACCATTTCCATTCACCGTTTCTTTCACCGTTAAGAAAATCGCCTTCTTTAATTTTTTCGCCATTTTCGTACCACCAAATCCATTTGCCATTTGCCACATCTGCTTTATAGGTTTCTCTAAATTTTTCTTGTCCGTTATCATACCACCATTTCCAAACTCCATCTTTTTTGTCGTTTACAAATGTGCTAAATTGCTGTATCTCTCCATTGGGAAAAAACTTTTTAACTGTTTTATATGTTGT
>JAKISV010000144.1 GCA_021648425.1 Rhizobiaceae bacterium | reverse complement strand
CAGCGGGGGAGTAGGGGGCAGTGCAATGGGGGACGTAGAAGACGAGGGCGCGGATTCCAGAAGTTCTGGTAAACGGCGATCAGTTTCAGGTTGTGCGGCCAAGGGTGGAAGTTGAGGAGATTATCGCGCTTGACAGTATGCCCGATTGGCTAAAATGATGAAAAAACAAGCTGCAATTCTGTACAGCTATTTGACAACCAGCACGGGGCATTTTGCCAGGGTTTCGACGCGATGGGAAACGCCGCCGCGCAACATCCCCTCCATGTCACCCATGCCACGTGAGCCGATTACGATCATATCTGCATTGTAGGATTTTGCCCGATCAATTATGGAGCGCGCAATTGGTCCCTCATCGGTTTCCATTGCAACCTCTTTAATTCCAGCCTTCCTTGCTTCGGCCATCGCTCCTGCCAAAAGATATTGAGCGCCTTTGCGAAGCAACTCCGGATCGAAAGTGGGCATATGCTCGGCTTTGGCGAATTTTCTTAAGCTGTCGGGAAGATTATATGGTTTTACTACGTGGTAGAGCAGTATTTCAGCATCAAGCGCCTTGGCTATTTGCGCACCAAAAGCAACGCTGCTTTGGGAGTGCTTGGAGCCATCAACGGCAATCAGGATTTTCTTGATCATGATTCAAATCCTTACAGGTGTATTTTCACTGGTTAATGGGCAGCAGCGGCGGCCTTGTCCCCCTCAGGGGCGGCTTTTTCAAATCCATGCAGAACTTTTTGAGGAATATTTTCAGCCTCGGTAATTTCTTCCATGGTGCGATGACAGGAAATGAAATGATCAGGATGTGGCTCCTGGGTTGGCGCTGTTTCCACATTGCAGGTGCCCTCAATGGCAATCGGGCAGCGGTTATAAAACGGGCAGCCGGTGTCAGTAATTTCCACACCGCGAGCAATGCCGACAGCCATCTCACGCTTTTGCATGGTTTCTTCAAGCCAGCCCACACGCAATTCCGGCACCGATGAAATCAACAGCCGCGTATAGGGGTGGTAGGGCGGAGACAATACCTGATCAACTGGTCCCTGTTCGACCACGCGACCGGCATAAAGCACAACAATTTCATCGGCAAACGAGCCAACGGTTGAAAGGTCGTGGGAAATAAAAACAAAGGAGACGCCGGTCTTATCGCGCAGCTTTTGCAGAAGTTTGATGACGTTTGAACTGACAATGCTATCGAGGGCGGAGGTGACTTCATCACACAACATTACCTCAGGTTCTGCCGCCAGCGCACGGGCCATATTCACCCGTTGTTTCTGGCCACCGGATAATTCGGAAGGATAACGTGTTTCAAATTCGATTGGCAGCTCTACCAGTTGCAGTAATTTGGCAACTTCTTCACGCCGCTGTTTACCTTTGAGGCCACGATAAAACTCTATCGGACGACCTAAAATATCGCCTATTTGCTGGCGGGGATTGAGTGCCGTGTCGGCCATTTGATAAACAAACTGTACTTTTTGCAGTTCTTCACGGGAGCGATCTTTAAGATCAGGCGCCAGTTCTTTGCCATCGAGAAAGATCTCGCCTTTTGCTGCGGGTAACAATCCTGCCATTACTCTTGCCAGAGTGGATTTACCGCAACCTGATTCACCTATTACGCCCACCACATGGGAGTTTTTGATTTTGACGTTGATATCGCGCAACACGGTAATTACCGGCTTTCCATCAACAATACCGCCATAACCTGCGGTCATATTTCTGACTTCGATATTGGGTTTATCACGGTCAAATCTGTCATCAACAAGCTCACTCATCCCGGCAATTGGCGTTGGCTTGACGGCCGCCATCAGGCGCTTGGTATAGGGGTGTTTGGGATTGTTGATTATCTGCTCGGTTGGACCTTGTTCCTGCACTTCCCCAGAATAAAGCACAACAATATGATCAGCCACCTGGGCTACAACGGCCAGATCATGGGTAACGTAAATTGCAGCAGAACCTTCTTCACGAATAACTTTTTTGAAAGCCTTCAAAACTTCAATCTGTGTGGTGACATCAAGAGCGGTTGTGGGTTCATCCAGCACCAGAAGATCGGGGCTGGAAACCAGAGCCATGGCCGCCATCAGCCTTTGCAACTGGCCACCGGAAACCTGGTGAGGGTATCGCCTGCCAAGGCGCTCGGGGTCTGGTAATTCAAGGGCATGATAAAGTGCAACGGCGCGCTTATTGGCGTCTTCCTGATTCAATGTACCATGCAGAACGGCGGCTTCAGTTACCTGTTCGCCGATGGTAATAGCAGGGTTGAATGTAGCTGCAGCACTTTGAGCAAGGTAGGCAACATTGTTGCCGCGAATGGCGCGTTGGTCCTGGGGGTCCATTGCAAGGATATTTTTGCCATGGAGGCGCACCTCACCGCCGGGAAACTCCAGCCCGGGTCTGCAATAAGCCATGGTGGCCATGGATATGGTGGATTTACCTGAACCTGATTCGCCGATCAGAGCGACTACCTGTCCTGCCTTGACTTTAAAACTAACGCCCTTGACGATCGGGATAGGTGTTCCGTCTTCCTTGCGGGCCTGTATCTGGAGGTTGTCAATTTCAAACAATTCGCTCATCTGATTGTTCCCCTAGATCATTTTCTTGGCAAGATCGCCGCCGGACTTAGCCGAGATATCATCAACAATGAGGTTGATAGCAATGGTGAAAGAAGCGATTGCCAGAGCTGGCCATACCGGTGCCAGCGAGCCATATTGCATCCCTTCAAGATTTTGTCGTACCATCGAACCCCAATCAGCTGCGGGGGGTTGAATACCCAGACCCAGGAAGCTCAGGGATGAAATAAACAAAACAACAAAAACCAGTCTCAGGCCAAAATCGGTAGCCAATGGCATGGCTGCATTTGGCAACACCTCACGGAAAATAATCCACCAGATGGTTTCACCACGGGCCTGGGCGGATTCCACGTAATCCATTACCATGATTTCCTGACCATAGGCGCGTGCAATTCGAAAAACGCTGGAGGCATAAATGATGGCGGCGGTGCCAATGAGGATGGGTATTGAAGAACCAAGCGCCACCACAATCAGTAGGCCAAGCATAATTGTTGGCAGTGAAAGAATCGCGTCATTAACGCGACTCAAAACCATATCAATCCAGCCCCCTTTAACCGCTGCGGCGATACCCGCAGTTACTCCCATTGCATAAGCCAGTAATGTTGCAAGAAATGCGATGCCAACCGTCATGCGGGCACCCCATAATATTCTGGATAATATATCGCGCTCAAGGTAATCGGTGCCAAAAACATGAAGGCCTTCGCCTTCGGTTACACTCATTACGCCCATATAGCTGTCATCGGCGATAATATCTGCTTCGTCGAAGGGTGCTACCCAGGGACCGATGACTACCATGATCACCCAAAAAGCAACAATCACAACGCCAAGTTTTCCGGTCCATGTCAGTTTCAGCTTTTTCTTTGGCGGAGCATCAGGCAACTCATCGTAAATAGTCTTATCCTGATCGTCGTCCTTGCTTTGGGTGGTATCGCTCATAATCAGGTCCTATTTCGGGTTGCGCAGACGCGGGTTTGCTAAAATCGCCGCGACGTCCGCTAAAATAATAAGGATCACATAGGTGCCGCAGAAAATCATCGCGGTTGCCTGAACCAGTGGCAGGTCACGGGTTTGCACGCCATCAATCATCAGTTTGGCCAGTCCGGGATAGGCAAATATTGTTTCAACGATGACAACGCCTGAAACCAGATAGGCCAGATTTAGCGCAATCACGTTTACAATCGGACCGATGGTGTTGAAAAATGCATGGCGCAGGATAATGCGTTTGCGCCGCACTCCCTTCAAAATGGCCATTTCGATATAGGGTGAATTCATCACGTTGAGAATGCCGGCCCGGGTCATGCGGATCATCTGGGCGGCGACAACAATTATCAGGGTAATCAGAGGCATCGCCAGCCCCCGGGCGGATTCCCAGAATGTGTCTTCCGGCGCCACGCGGGCAATCGCCGGCAGCCATCCAAGGTTTACTGCGAATATCAATACCATGAAGGTTGCAATGAAAAATTCCGGAACTGAAATCAGGGCGAGTGTTCCAAAAGTCAGGGAACGGTCAATCCAGGTGCCGGGATACATTGCAGCCATCAAACCAAGCGCCACAGACAGCGGCACCGCTATTACCGCAACAATCGCAGCCAATATCATCGTATTATACAAACGACCGGAAATCAGACTGGATATTGTAGCGCCACCGGCTTTAGAGGTGCCAAGGTCGCCGGTCAGCATATTGCCGAGCCATGCGAAATACTGAAAAACACGTGGCTGATCGAGACCACGTTCAGCGCGGTAAGCAGCAAGGGATTCAGGTGTGGCCGACTGGCCCAGAACAATTTGTGCCACATCGCCAGGCAACATGGATGTCATGACAAAAACCAGAACAGACACAACCCACAAGGTGACAATGCCGATTAGAATGCGTTCAATTACCATGCGTTGCATGAGAATCAGTCTCCCCTCTGATTTTATTCTTGACCCGCAAAGAGCCATAATTTTCATCGCCGGCCATTTGGCAATCGGTCGGCGGTATTCTTAAATGCAATTAATTATCCTCCGGGCTGATATTCAGCCCGGAGAAAAGTATGTTGTGATTTAAACGTCAGTGCGCCAGGCAAATTCCGGCCACTCATAACCACCCAGTGAGCCAAGTGGCATACGGCCAATACCTTCGATTTTATCCGACTTGCCATCGACATAGTTCCGGTGCGCAGGAATTACCATACCACTTGGGGGCATATCATCGGTTCCAACACTGATCAGCCTTTGCATCTCGCAATACATCTCATGGCGTTTGGCCGGGTCGGTGGCGGCACGGCTTTCGACAAGCAGTTTGCCAAGGCGCTCGCTTTTCCACAATGTGTCATTCCATGGCGCATCGGGTGCAAATGCCAGATTTATCATAACATTTGCAGTAGGCCGCATGTTCCAGGTCACCACGTTAACTGGTGTTTTCATCCACACAGCACCCCAGTAACCGTCATTTGGCACCTTCTTGATTTGTAGGTCGAGGCCGATTTTCTGAGCTTCGCGCTGAGCCAGCAATACGATATCTGTCATGCCAGGTGCTACTTCGGCAACGTTTACTTCTGCCTGGGTAATGCCGGATTTTTTCAGATAAAATTTCGCTTTATCCAGATCGTGTACGCGTTGTTCCAGTTCAGAACAGTGATCCGCACCATAGGAAATATTGATTGGATGATCATTGCCTACCGTGCCCTGACCTTTCAGGATCGACTTCACAATTTTTTCACGGCGCTGGATATATTGCAGCGCGCGCACAAAATCAGGATTGTTGCCTGGAGAGGAATTGGTCATGGCGCAAATGCCAAAATAACCACCGGCAGGAACTGACCAGACACCAACACCGGGTGTGGATTCGACACTTTTGATGGCTTTTGGATCAAGCCCCTGCATCAGATCGATATCACCGGACAGAAAGGCACTTGTGCGTGCTACTTTGTCAGTAATGGCTGTTATTTCCAATATCTCGGCATTTGCTCCTTCACGCCAATAATCTTCATTGCGCATACCGATTGAGCGTTGCCCGGGTTTGAATTCTGTCAAGCGGAATGGCCCAGTGCCGTTAGCAGTCTGGAATTCCGTTGTGCCATCCTTGATAATCTTGAATTGTGGTGTACCCAGGATAACCGGCAAATCAGCATTGGGGCCCATCATAATTGCTTTTATGGTGAATTGGTCGACTTTCTTCCATTCTTTAACATCTGCCACCAGAGGTTTGGCAGTAGAAGTGGACTTTTCACCGTAGTGGCGGCTCATGGAATAGATTACATCATCTGCCGTCAGCGGGCTGCCATCATGGAATTTGACGCCTTTTCGAAGCTTAAACGTCCATTCTGAATTGTCAGCATTTGCCGAATATTCTTCGGCCAGCTCCGGGCGGGTGGATAAATCATCATTGATCTGGCAAAGGCTGTTATAATAAGCACGGCCACGGGAGTAGTCGATGGTGGACGTATTCAAGGCCGGATCAAGCGTATCGGAAGGTCCGTGCAAGTCGCTGGCAAACGTGATTTTGCCACCCTTTTTTGGTGTTTGCGCCAGGACTTCTGTTGCAGAAGTTACGATAGCACCGGCACCGGCGATGGATGCGCCGGCTGCGATAAGCCAGGACATTACCTCACGTCTGTTGGCGCCTCGTCGCAATCCGGTTTCAATTACCTCCCGGTCTGCACCCGACAAACTATTAATTGTCGGCAAGTTTTCTTTGGATTCGGTCATACTGCTCTCTCCCTGTTGTGATTTTAAAATTAGTCTCGCGTTGTTGCGTCTAAATTGGAACTGTAATAAAACTTATACCAGATATAACTTGAGGTTATAAAATGCTTAGACGCCGTATTCCTTCTGCAAATTCATTGTTTACATTTGAGGCTGTTGCCCGTCTTGGCAGTTTTTCAGATGCGGCGAATGAATTGAATGTTACCCAGCCAGCGGTTAGTCGTTCTATCAGCGGGTTGGAAAGCCACTTGGGTTATAGTTTATTCAAACGCCACGGGCGCTGGATTAAGATGACCCAGAACGGTGACAAACTCTTTCGCGCGACTTCTACGGCTTTCAACACAATTTCTGATTCAATGATGGAAATTGAGCAGTTGAAGAAAAACCATGAAATGGTAACCATTTCCATGGCGCCGGCAGCTGTGAATTACTGGTTTATTCCGCGCATGGCAGAATTTCGCCGGAAATTTCCTACCATAGGGTTGAATTTTCTCGATTATGGCAAGGACAGCGATGGCATTATTGAAAAAGTCGATCTGAGTATCAGGCTATCCAACCCGCAAGATGCAGATATGCATCGCTGGCCGTTTGCTGATGAAAAAATCATTGCGCTTTGTTCACCTCAATATCTGCAGACCCACGGATCGCTGGATCAACTCAAAAACAAATCAGGCAAGTCAGTCAATAGTTCGCATACTTTCATAGAGTGGGGCGATCAGCGTTTCGGGCTGGATGAGTTTTTCAATGCTACCGGACTTCAAATGCCGGAAAATCCACTGTTTATCAGATTTGCAGATTATTCCAGCATTCTGCAATCGGCAATTTCAGGTCAGGGAATTGCGCTGGCCTGGGTGAC
>JAKISV010000143.1 GCA_021648425.1 Rhizobiaceae bacterium | reverse complement strand
GGTGGGCGGAGTGAGCCATGTTCCCTGGCAGCTGTAAGTTATTATTTATAGGCCACATCAACCGAATTGGATTTAGGTGCTGTTGCCAGATATATGCAGGCCTGGTCGAGTGCCAGATCACTTTCGGGCATCCCAAGAAAATCAAAGCTGTCTGTTGCTGCCATGGCTACCACCAGCGCCTGGGGGTCGGCATTACCGATATCTTCACTGGCCATGCGCACCAGTCGTCGTGCAATAAAGCGCCGGTCCTCACCGGCATCCAGCATGCGCGCCAGATAATAAAGTGACGCATCAGGGTCAGAGCCGCGCACAGCCTTGTGCAGAGCGCTTACAAGGTTGTAATGACCATCCTGACCCTTGTCATAGATTGGTGCGCGACGCTGCAAGACCTCCTGCAGTTTGTCGGCATCATAAACCTCATCTTTAGTCGCAGTGCGCCATACTTCCTCTGCCAGGCTTAATACGGCGCGCCCGTCACCGTCGGCCATTCTGATCAGTGCAGCGCGGGCCTCTTTATCCACGGGCAATTTATCACCCTGCAATTTCTGCGCCCTGTCCAGCAGTAATCCTAACGCATCAGGGTCAAGTGAATGGAAGGTCAGTACATTGGAGCGTGATAACAAAGCGGCGTTCAGTTCAAATGAAGGATTTTCCGTTGTTGCACCCACCAGCACAATAGTCCCGTCTTCCATTACCGGCAGAAACGAATCCAGCTGCGCGCGATTAAAACGATGTATCTCGTCAACAAACAGCAACGTAGTTTTGCCGGTCTGTTTATACTGGCGCGCTGCTTCGAAAATCTTTTTTAAGTCTGCAACACCGGAAAATATTGCAGAAATTTGCTGGAAAACCAGATCCGTTTCGTTGGCAAGAAGCCGTGCCACAGTTGTTTTGCCGGTTCCAGGCGGGCCCCAGAATATCAGGCTGCCCAGGGAACGTGACCTTATCATGCGGGTGAGCACACCATCGCTACCGCAAAGGTGGTCCTGCCCTACAACATCGCTCAGGTTCGCCGGGCGCATCCGATCAGCCAGCGGGCGGTGGGCATCGTTAGAACTGCTATCTTCGTGAGAAGCGAATAAATCGCTCAATGCCAACCCTCCAGGTTTTTATCGTATCGCCCTGCGTAATAATCGCCCGTTGCGTTCAATGACAAACTGCCACACGCCACGCCGGTCGCCCAGGGCTTTTTTCATCTGCTGGGTATCGGTAATTTCCGTATCATTGATGGTGCGGATAATATCCAGTTTACGCAGCCTGTATTGAGCGGCAATCGAACGTCGCAAAACCTTTGAAACGACAACGCCAACTTTGCTGCTATCCATGCCCAGTTCCTCGGCCACAGCAGGTGACAGATTGGAAATGGTCACGCCGGAAAATGGATTTCTCCCCTGAATAACCATCGTTTTACGCGGCACAGTTTCAGGAGCTGCCCGCAGTTTAATATCCAGAATTTTGTTGGGGTCCTGGCGTGAAAGCACGCTAAAGCGTGCACTGTTGCCGATACCAATCGTGGCAAGGCGGTAACCAAGGGCATCGGGATGATCAACAGACTGGTCATTTACCGCTAACACCACATCACCCAGTTTGAGGCCAGCTTTGTCCGCTGGTCCATCATCATATATTCCAACCACCATCGCGCCACGCGGACGGCGCAGGCCGAGATTTTCTGCAATATCGGAGGTGACATTCTGGAAGGTTGCACCAATCCAGGGTCTGGTCACCGTATCGCCACCCGACAAAGAAGTGCGCAAAATGACTTTAACCATATTGGAGGGGATGGCGAATCCAATACCCTGAGAACCACCCGATCTTGAGAAAATCGCGGTATTGATACCGATCAGTTGCCCGGACATATCAACCAGCGCGCCGCCGGAATTACCCGGATTGATTGCCGCATCGGTTTGAATGAAAAACCCGAAATCGCTAATGCCAAGCTTTGAGCGCGCCAGAGCAGAAATAATTCCACTGGTAACGGTTTGACCAACACCAAAAGGGTTGCCGACCGCCAGGATTAAATCTCCCACTTCAAGGTCTTCGCTGTCACCCAGGGGAATGGTCGGAAATACCTCATTGGCATCAAGCTTAAGCACTGCCAGATCAGCGCGCTCATCACGCAAAATTATCTTACTGTCGAATTCGCGGCCATCGGACAATACGACTTTGACTTTATCGGCATTCTTGATGACATGGTAATTGGTAATTACGATGCCTTCAGCATCCACAATTACACCCGAACCCAGACTATTTCTGGTTCGCTGGCGTGGTGTGTTGAAACCCTGTGAGCCAAAAAACCGTTCAAAAAACGGGTCACCTTGAAATGGCGAACGCTGCACAACTTTTTGCGAGGCATAAACATTGACAACTGCTGGTGCAATACGTTTCACCAAAGGCGCAAATGAAAGCGTGATTTGAGTTTCAGATTCCGGTAACTGGCTTTGCGCGGCAATGGTGCCAATACCTGCCAGCAGCAAGAACAAAGCAAATGCGGCACCAGCAATTACCTTTGTTATCTTTAACATAATCGCAATTTCCCTCAGCCTTGATTCTATTTCAAACTATAACGTTTTTAGTGCATATCAACTCACGAAAGTAATGTGGCAGAATATAGTCACTGATATGTTTTAGTGCCTGGTGACAAAAGTAAAAAAACCGGAGCATGTGCCCCGGTTTTCAACAATTTCATTTAAGCAGCAAACGCCTAAGCATCAGCATCTTGCGGTGTTTGGGCTTCCATTTCTTCCATCCGTGCGCGGTCTTTGGCGCCTTTGGCGTCATTGTCGCGTTCTACCAGTTCGATTACTGCCATGGGTGCATTATCGCCGTAGCGGTAACCAGCTTTCAAAACGCGGGTATACCCACCATTACGATCTTTGTAGCGAGGGCCCAAAACTTCAAACAGCTTTTTCACCTGTTCGACATCGCGTATTTTGGAAATAGCCTGACGGCGCGCGTGCAGGTCGCCGCGTTTTCCCAGTGTAATCAACTTGTCAACAACCCGGCGCATTTCTTTCGCCTTGGGCAGCGTAGTTACAATCTGCTCGTGCTCAATCACGGAAGCCGCCATATTGGCAAACATTGCCTTGCGGTGGCTTGACGTGCGATTAAGTTTACGTCCCTGTTTACGGTGGCGCATAGCGCTCTCCTTTTAATTTTTTGCACCTAAATTCAACAGCGGTGCAAAACCCCGAAGGGGTCAGTATTGGTCTTCGTAACGCTTGGCCAGTTCTTCAATATTTTCAGGCGGCCAGGCTGGAATTTCCATGCCCAGGTGCAAACCCATTCCGGCAAGAACTTCCTTGATTTCGTTCAGCGACTTGCGCCCGAAATTTGGTGTGCGCAGCATTTCTGCTTCGGTCTTCTGAATAAGATCGCCAATATATACAATATTGTCGTTCTTCAGGCAGTTCGCTGAGCGCACTGACAATTCCAGTTCGTCGACTTTTTTCAGCAGTGCCGGGTTGAAGGCCAGTTCGGCAACTTCCTCTTTGACTTCTTCTTTTTCCGGCTCTTCGAAATTCACAAATATTGAAAGCTGATCCTGCACGATACGCGCGGCAAATGCCACTGCATCTTCCGGTGTGACGGAGCCATCAGTTTCGACAGTCAAGGTCAGCTTGTCATAGTCAAGACTTTGGCCTTCACGGGTTTTGTCAATTTTGTACGATACTTTACGCACCGGTGAAAACAGGCTGTCTATCAGGATCAAGCCAATGGGAGAATCTTCAGAACGATTGCGCTCGGCGGGCACATAGCCTTTGCCGGTATCCACAGTCAGCTCCATGCGAACCTCCGCCCCTTCATCCAGGGTGCAGATAACGTGGTCGGGATTGAGCACTTCCACATCGCCCACGGTTTGAATATCACTGGCTTTTACAACGCCTGGCCCTTCCTTGCGGATAACCATGCGTTTTGGGCCATCGCCTTCCATTGAAAGCGCAATTTCCTTGATATTCAGCACCATGTCGGTGACATCTTCACGTACACCGGCGATTGACGAGAATTCATGCAGCACGCCGTCTATTTGTACGGCGGTAACGGCAGTGCCCTGCAGGGAAGACAACAATACACGACGTAGCGCATTGCCCAGGGTCAGTCCAAAACCACGTTCCAGCGGTTCTGCAACAATGACAGCCTTGGTTGGGGTGCTGCTAGTCACTTCCAATTTGTTTGGCTTGATCAGCTCATGCCAGTTCTTCTGAATCATTTTCTATATTCCTTGGACAGATTTGCCACCATCCATTCGTGGCACTTTCCAAAAGTTACCTGCATTGGATTTTTTGCAGGTTCCTGTACTCTAAAATTAAACCCGGCGTTTCTTGCGTGGCCGACATCCATTGTGCGGGATAGTGGTCACATCTCGAATAGATGTAATCGTAAATCCGGCAGCCTGCAGAGCTCGCAACGCAGACTCACGACCAGACCCTGGTCCGCGCACTTCGACTTCCAGCGTTTTCATTCCGTGTTCCTGAGCCTTTTTTGCAGCGTCTTCAGCAGCGACCTGAGCCGCATAAGGAGTCGATTTTCTCGACCCTTTAAAACCCTGGGCACCGGCGGAAGACCAGGCGATTGTATTTCCCTGGGCATCGGTAATGGTAATCATGGTATTGTTGAAGGTTGAATTCACATGGGCAACGCCCGATGATATATTCTTGCGTTCGCGACGGCGAACACGGCTGGCTTCTTTTGCCATCTACTGTTTTCCTTTCGATCTCATCACCGCCGTAATTCCGGAGGCTCCACCGGGATGAACTGGATTTTGCCAATTCACCCCATTGTTCTTGAAATTTCGCATTGAATACACAATGCGCCTAAACTTACTTTTTCTTACCTGCAATCGCTTTTGCTTTGCCTTTGCGGGTACGGGCATTGGTATGGGTGCGCTGGCCACGAACCGGGAGGCTGCGGCGGTGGCGAAGGCCACGGTAACAGCCAAGATCCATCAGGCGCTTGATATTTATTGATGTGTCGCGGCGAAGATCGCCCTCTACCATATAGTCACGGTCGATTGCATCGCGAATTTTTACCACATCAGCATCGCTCAATTCATTGACACGGCGTTCAGCTGGAATGCCTGCCTTGTCGATAATCTCCTGAGCAAATTTCGCGCCGATGCCATGAATATAACGCAGGGCAATCAAGACGCGTTTGTTGGTTGGAATGTTGACACCTGCTATTCGGGCCACACCAATTCTCCTTTATTAGGCAGATATCTGCCTGTTTTCCCACAAACAAATATGTGGAATGCTTTTTGATGCAATTAACACAAAAAACGACCTACCCGGATTTATTGACTGCATCCGGCGTTGATCGTTTGCTTAATCGCTATTTGCTTATCGTTTAGCTAGCAATAGCGCATTCGTCAAGTACTGATTAGCGAGCCTTGAAGCATTTCTTCAATAAGTTGCTCCCGGATATTTGTTGGGAGTATTTTCCAACGATTTTCAGCGCACCGCCTCTTCCAGAACACGTTGCACACCCTCGGCCACTTCAGCAATATCACCCATTCCATCAACCCCCCGCAACAGTCCTTTGGCATAGTAAAAACCAATCAGTGGTGCGGTCTCCTTATAGTAGGCCTGCAACCTGGTACGCATGGTTTCTTCATTATCATCTACCCGGCGGGTGAATATTTTGCTGCCACACCGGTCACACTTTCCTGGCACCTGTGGCAACTTATATTTGTCATGATATCCTTCTCCGCATTTAGAGCAGGTAAAACGCCCGGAAACACGCTCAACCAATGCGTCGTCATCAACACGCAAAGCGACAACGCAATTGAGAGATAATCCTTTTCCCTCCAGCATGGCGCCCAGGGCATCGGCCTGTTTTAATGTGCGGGGATATCCATCCAGAATGAAACCATTGGAGCAATCGCTCATGTCAATACGGTCGGACACGATGGCATTGACTATATCATCAGAAACCAGTTTCCCCGCATTCATCACTGCCTGGGCTTTTTTTCCGGTTTCAGTTTTGGCAGCTACCGCCTGCCGAAGCATATCACCCGTAGAAAGATGCGGGATGGCGTTGTTGTCAACAATCAGCTTGGCCTGGGTCCCCTTACCCGAGCCCGGCGGTCCCAATAATATTAGTCTCATCGCCTCTTTTTTCCACCACGTAAACGTGATTTCTTAATCAGTCCCTCATACTGGTTGGCCAGCAAATGTCCCTGTATCTGGGCAACCGTATCCATTGTGACCGATACAACAATCAACAAAGATGTCCCGCCAAGATAAAACGGCACACTTGTCGTCGATATCAAAAACTCCGGTATCAGACACACAATGATCAAATATAGCGCACCAGCAACAGTAACGCGAGTAAGCACATAGTCTATGTGTTCCGCCGTTCGTTCGCCGGGCCTGATGCCTGGAACAAAACCGCCTTGTTTTTTCAGATTATCAGCCGTATCGGCAGGATTAAACACAATCGCTGTATAAAAGAATGCAAAGAAGCCGATCATTGAAGCATAAAACATCATATAGAGCGGCTGACCGCGACCCAGCAATGCGGTCGTTGTTGAAAGCCATTCAGGCAATGCATCAGCGCTGGAAAACCCTGCTGCAGTTACCGGAAGCAACAATAAGGAGGAAGCAAAAATTGGCGGGATCACACCGGCAGTATTCAGTTTCAATGGAAGGTGGGAAGAATCACCCTGAAACATGCGATTGCCGACTTGACGTTTGGGATATTGTATCAGCAACCGGCGTTGAGCGCGTTCAACAAATACAATGAACACCACCAGCGCAATTGCCAGGGCAAATACAGCCAGAATAAACGGTGCGGAAAGCGCGCCCTGTCGGCCCAGTTCCAGCGTACCGGCAATTGCGCTTGGCAATGCGGCAACGATGCCGGCGAAGATTATAAGTGAAATACCGTTGCCGATGCCGCGGGCCGTAATCTGCTCACCCAGCCACATCAAGAACATAGTGCCGCCAACCAGTGTAATCACTGTTGAAATTCTAAAGAACCAGCCCGGATCTGTGACAATTCCATTGCCCGATTCCAAACCAACTGCGATGCCATAGGCTTGCAAAGTCCCCAATATCACTGTGCCATAACGGGTGTACTGGTTGATTACCTTACGCCCCTGCTCGCCTTCTTTTTTCACTTGCTCCAACGTA
>JAKISV010000142.1 GCA_021648425.1 Rhizobiaceae bacterium | reverse complement strand
TCTTCAATGTCTTCATTACCAGCAGGTCTCAGTTGTGCAAGCGCCCTGTTTGCTCTCTCCAAAGCTTTTTCAGCAAGTACAGGCGTAACCTCAGCCACCTCACGCATTTCCTCCATCAAACCATTGCAATGAAGCACGATATCGCAGCCTGCAGCAAAAGTTGATTTTGTTCTTTTACTATAATCCCCGCACAGCGCCTGCATGGAGATATCATCGCTCATCAACAGGCCGTCAAACCCGATTTTACCGCGAATAATTTCTTCAATCAGTCTGGCAGATGTAGTGGTCGGATTGTCACCGTCTATCGCCTCAAAAACAATATGAGCACTCATCGCCATCCCGGCATCGTTCAGGTGTTTGAATGGTTTAAAGTCGCTCTCCAGCAATGTTTCGAGATCAATGTCAACGCGCGGCAGATCAAAGTGACTGTCGCAAAATGCCCGCCCGTGGCCAGGCATATGTTTGACAATGGGCAAAACACCCCCTGCCAGCAATCCCTCACATACAACCTTGCCAATTTCGCCAACAACATCTGGATCAAGGCTGTAAGCGCGGTCACCGATCGCGTCATGGGCACCTTCCACCGGCACATCAAGCACTGGCAGGCAATCGACATTGATGCCGATTTCATCCAGATCATGGGCAATCAATCGCGCCTGTAACCAGGCAGCCCGCCTGCCTTTTGTATTATCGCGTACAAATAAATCACCAAGTTTGCGCCCTGGCGGGTACGAATTCCATTGGGGGGGCCGCAAACGCTGCACCCGACCGCCTTCTTCATCAATCAGTATGGGCGCATCTGCCCGCCCTACGCATTCGCGCATTTGTCGGGTAAGGCGCTGAACCTGCTGGCGCTCTTCAATATTGCGGGCGAATAAAATGAAACCCCAGGGCTGTTCCTCGCGGAAAAACGCCACTTCTTCTTCACTTAATTCAGTACCGGTGCATCCGGCGATAAAAGCTTTTATAGACATGATTCGGAAGTTTATCACGTGAAGCGGTATTGAGCGAAATGATATTGCTGCTTTGTCAAATCAGTCTTGTCTCAAGGGCAAGGATAATGCAGAGTTAGGCTTATGATAGAGGGCATCAATCTACCACTTTTATTAACGGCAGCATTCATTGCAGGAGCCAGTCCCGGCCCTGCAACCCTTGCCATTGCCGGGACATCAATGACATCAGGCCGCAAATATGGTTTGGCGGTGGCCTGCGGAATTGTTACGGGTTCATTGATCTGGTCGGTTACTGCTGCGTTTGGTCTGGGCGCAATCATGCTGGCCAATTCATGGCTGCTGGAAACCGTCAGATATATTGGGGCGGGATATCTTATCTATCTCGCATGGAGATCAGCAAATTCTGCGCTGAAACCTGGCGATGTGGAATTGAAAGGGGTAACCCATTCGTCCCTTAAACGAGCTTATTCCAAGGGTCTCACCCTGCACCTCACCAACCCCAAGGCTATCTTGTATTTTGGTTCACTTTACGCAATCGGTATCCCGGCAAATACTTCTCTGGCTGGGCTGGCAATCGTAATTGTTTCACTCTGGGTTTTGGGGATTTTTATTTTTCTTGGCTATGCGATCTTGTTTTCAAGTGGCCCAATACGACGAAGTTATTTTCGCCTGCGTCGATGGTTTGAAGGCGTTTTTGCCCTGGCATTTGCCGCAGCGGGATTGAAAATACTGACCACGCGGTTTCAATGATTACGAATTGGCCGAAAACGCTCCGGTGCAATTAAGTCAAGAAACAAAAAAGGCGACCATCCAGGCCGCCTTTGAAATAATGCAATTTTGAAATAACTTACCGCGTTACAAAACAACTGCCCCCGGCAGACTTATAACGATTGCAGAAATTAGCCGCGTCGTTTTGCGAACCAACCGGAATGCGCACACGGTAAAAAGTGCCTTTGCCGTCCACTTTCGCTTCACGAATTTCTTTTGGTTGTCCGTCAAGAATACTGGCGAAACGGCGCTTGAGGTTTTGATAGGTAGCTTCTGCCGCCTCCATGCTGCGCTGGGAGGATATCTGGACCACATAAGGCCTGGAAGAAGGGGACGACGATGTGGGTGGTGGCGTTATCGACCTTGTGGCGGGAGCACTAGGGGCCGCAACAGGTGCAGTAACCTGCGTGGAATTATTAGTGGTTGGCGTCGCCAGTGCCAATTCAGTCGCTCCCAGATTCTTAACCGGATTTGCACTTGGAATTGCAATATTCCCAGTGGTTGTTGCGCCCTCTACAGAGTTGGAATCTGCAACTGGCGTTGCTCCGGGCAAACTGGCAAGTGTATTACCCGCAGAAGTAATAATTGTGCCATCTGCCCGCACAGTTACAGTTTTCACTTTTCGCGGTTGCATCACTGCAATAGCTGAATTGGGAGCCGTGGAGCTGTTGCCCGAATCCAATCTCTCAGCGGACTTGGGTGCATTGCCTGATACGCCATCGGGCTCGACATTTATCGGTTCAACATTTGTTACAACCAGATTTTCCTGGCCGCTTTCTTCTGATTTATTGCCGGCCATTGCATCATAAACCGGTTCATTTACATTGGCGATCACCTTGCCACCGGGATCATCGGGTTTAACTTTGAATTCACCTTGATCCGCACGAACAATCTGCGGTTCGCCGGTATTTTCAGCTTCACCCACATAACTGTATCCAACGACACCAACGCCGGCAACAACAGCCAATCCAAGGGCAATAGCCGCCATGCGAAATCCTGAGTTTCTGCGGGTTGGCAGCAATACAGCTTCGGGCTGATATTGATCAGTTTCCAAATGTTCTGCATCTGCATCGGAAAGCGAACCGCGAAGTTCCATTTCATGTTCAGCGTGAACTGCCGGTTGCGTTTGCACTTGCGCTTCTTGCGCAATGGGCTGTGGGGCCTGGGGTGGCGAAGCAATCACTTGCTCCTGAAATTCCGGCTGAATGTCAAAGCCCGCCGCCTCAACAGACGCTTGATTTTCAGGGGCGTTGTTCTGAGAATAATTGATTGTGGAACCGGCAACTACAAATGGTTCTTGTACATTTGGTTCTTGCGCACTTTCTTCCTGGGCCAGCAATTGGGGCTCTGGTGCAAAAAATTGAGGCTCAGGTGTAGCGACTTGTGTTACCGGGGCAATTGTATCGAGTTCAAGAGAAAACTCATCTGCAAAAGCATCCGAAAATGATGCCTCTATATCGAGCTCATCATCTCCGGCGCGTTGGGGGTTTTCAACAGGCTCTCCACTTACTACGTCATGCACCACTTGTTGTTTGACAAGGTCGGGTTGCTGAAGTTGGGTTTGCTGCGGTGCTGAAACTGCATCGGCTTGTGACAAGGCAGTTTGTGGTGGCGCTTCCATTTGCAAAGCATCATCAATTTCACTGCTAAATGCGGCGTCAAATCCCAAATCATCATCACTGGCAATTTCGCTTTTATTCGAAATTTGCGTTTGCGGGGCGGCAACCGGCTCCAGATTCACTTCAGCAAGTGCAACGCCAATTTCTGCCACCATTTCCTGTTCAGCAGATTGAAAGGCTTCTTTTTCATGCGAAATTATTTCATCAGAACCCGGGTTTTCCTCGATGCCTGGCAAATCTGAACCATTGGCATCCGGCGCAAAGAGCTGTTGCTCTAATACTGCTTCAAAATCAGGCTCAGGCAGTGGCTCCTGGGCAGGTTTCGCGATTTCGGGTTGGGTAACTGGTGTAGGCGCCACATGTTTTGTTGAGGCCTCAGGCGGCGCTGGCTGCTTCTCCAATTGTTCAGCGGGCTGCGCAGATGGTGCAGGTTCACCACCGCCAAGTTCGGCCATCAATTGAGATTCCAAATCCATGTTTTCATTGCGCAGGGATATCTCAAGTGCTGAAGCAGTTTCGGTCGTGGATGCTTGAGGTGCATTTTGCGCATCCTGCGAAACAGGAACAATAGTCGGCTTTGCAGGTGCGGCACGTGGTGCTGGTGCATCTTTGCCTGCAACAATTCTCGCCAGTTCAGCAAGTGGGTCATCTCCAGTTGCATTATCAGGCCCGTTTTGGTCGCGCTGAAAGTTTTGCTCACTCATACTTTTATTTCCATTTATTTGACATCGCAAACGGTTAAATACCGTCACTTATGCCCGCCCTTGTAACTGTATCAGCCGACAATAATGTTGCAAATAGGGCCTGTGGGTACGATTTAACGCATTTCCTGCGGCGCATCAGCACCTATAATTGCCAATCCGGATGCAAGAACCAAAGCCAAGGCGCGCAACATTGCCAACCGAGCCTGAGTTAGTTTTGCATTTTTATCGTTAATAAATCGTAATTCTGGCTTTTCTTTGCCGCGATTCCAATGACTGTGAAAGACTGAGGCCAGATCATTGAGGTAAAAAGCCAGCCGGTGGGGCTCATCAGATTTGGCTGCCTGCTCAATAATACGGGGAAATTCCGCCAGTTTTCTAATCAGGTCCAGTTCGCCCTTGTCACTCAATAATGACAAATCAGCATTGGCCAGATCCTCATCGCCCAGCGCCAGACCTTTCATTTCCTCCCCCGCCTGGCGAAATACTGAACAGGTGCGTGCGTGGGCATATTGCACATAAAATACCGGATTATCGCGAGTTTGCTCGGTTACTTTTTGAAAATCAAAATCAAGCGGCGCTTCCGCTTTGCGATATAACATCATAAAGCGCACCGCATCACTGCCCACTTCATCCACCACCTCGCGCAACGTGATAAAATTGCCGGAGCGTTTTGACATCTGCACCGGTTTTCCCGCCCGCAATAATTTTACCAATTGGCAAAGCAGCACGTCCAGTTCAGTTTTTCCGCCGGAAATAGCCTGCGCAACGGCCTTCAGCCGCTTTACATAACCGCCGTGATCAGCCCCTAAAATAAACACCATGCGTTCAAATCCGCGTTGGTATTTATCGCGAAAATAGGCAACATCGGCAGCAAAATAAGTATAACTGCCATCGGACTTTATCAATGGCCGGTCAATATCATCGCCAAATCTGGTGGAGCGAAACAAAGTCTGCTCGCGATCTTCCCAGTCGTCCGGCACTTCACCCTTGGGCGGTGGCAAATGGCCATCATAAACCAAATCCTGCACCCTTAGTTCATCCAGCATCCGGTCGATTTCTGAAACACCATTGATTTTTTCATGCAGACTGCGCTCTGATAAAAACACATCATGGTGCACATTCAGTGCCGCCAGATCTGAGCGGATCAGCTTCATCATTTCATCGATAGCAAAAGAGCGAAGAAGCTCCAGGCGTTCCTTTTCATCCATCGACAACAAGGCGTCACCCTTGTCAGCTGCCAGTGCCTTTGCCGGACCAATCAGATATTCACCGGGATAAAGCCCTTCAGGAATAGCGCCAATATCCTCCCCCAACGCCTCGCGGTAGCGTAAATAAAGCGAGTTGGCCAACACATCGATCTGCGCACCCGCATCATTAATGTAATATTCGCGTGTCACATCGTAACCGGCAAATTCCAGCAGATTAGCCAGCGCATCACCAACCACCGCCCCGCGACAATGACCCACATGCATAGGGCCGGTGGGGTTTGCCGAAACATATTCGACGTTCACTTTTTTACCCTGTCCCAGTAGACCAGCGCCATAATCACTGCCAGCCGCCAGAATAATTGCCAGATGTTCACTCCAGAAAGCTGGCGTCAGCGTGACATTGATAAAACCAGGCCCGGCAATTTGCACCGCGCTGATTTCCGGAAGCTTTTCCAGTTCAGGAACTATTTTTCCAGCCAACTCACGCGGGTTTGTTCCCACCTGTTTAGCCAAAACCATCGCAGCATTTATTGCCAGGTCACCGTGAGAAGAATCGCGCGGAGGCTCCACCGCCAATCGGGAAAGATCAAGGGCCTTATCGGTTTCAAAATCAATATCTTGAATGATTTTTTTAACTTTATTCTCGAATGTCGAGAACAAGTTCATTTCTGATTTCATTGTCTGAATTTCCTGAACATACACTGACAGTTACCCCGCCTATCCCAAATCGGGTGTAACGTCAAACAATCGCCGATGCTCACTGATGGCAAAATTATCAGTCATTCCTGCAAGAAAATCCGATACCAGCCGTGCGCGTTTTTTATCATCCACTCTGCCGCTGGCGTCCTTCCAATCCAAACCCCATTCATTGGGCATCTGTGCATCCCCGCAAAAATAGATTGCAAACAAATCCCGCAATATTTCCTGGGCATTGGCACGCACCGCCATCACACTGGGAGCGCGGTACATGGTTTTGTACAAAAACGCCTTGATAGTCGCCTCGGTTTTCGCCATTTGCCTGCTGAACGTTACGATGGTTTTTCCTGCTTCACGTACATCACGGTCGCTGGCCGGGTTCAATTCTTCAAGCGCCTTGATTGAGTGATCAATAACATCTTCCACCATTGCCGTGATCTGATTGCGTACAATCTCATGGATTACTCGCTTGTCCTCCAGATCGCGATATTCCTTTCGAATGCGAGCAAGTGCGTTTCCCGCAAGAGGCAGTGGCGCCAGATCGTCCAGTTCAAACAGGCCAGCGCGCAAACCATCATCCAGATCATGGGCGTTATAGGCGATATCATCGGCAATTGCCGCGCATTGCGCCTCAATTGCGGAATATTGCCCCAGTTCCAGATCATAAAGCGCGTTAAATTCAGCGATTGGATAGGGGATATCTTCACCCGCCTGCCCGATTGGACCATTATGTTTTACCAGGCCTTCCAGGGATTCCCAGCTAAGATTGAGCCCGTCAAATTCTGCATATTGGCGCTCAAGTTTAGTCACACACCGCAAAGACTGGGCATTGTGATCAAACCCGCCATAATCACGCATCATTTCATTGAGCGCATCTTCTCCCGCATGGCCAAACGGCGTGTGGCCAAAATCGTGGGCAAGGGCCAGGGCCTCGGCCAGGTCCTCATCCACCCGCAATGCTCTGGCCAATGCCCGGGCAATTTGCGCCACCTCAATCGAATGGGTAAGCCGGGTGCGATAGTGATCACCCTCGTGATAAACAAAAACCTGGGTTTTGTGTTTTAGCCGCCGGAAGGTTGTTGAATGGATAATGCGGTCACGGTCACGCTGGAAAGGAGTACGGGTTCGACTTTCGGGCTCACTATAAAACCGCCCACGCGAATTCGCGGCAACAGTTGCATATTTT
>JAKISV010000141.1 GCA_021648425.1 Rhizobiaceae bacterium | reverse complement strand
CAGGCGAATCCGTGCGCGCCCTGATGGACATGTCCGTAAAATTCGCCAGTGCACTCGGCAATGGTATTCAGACGGTAGAAAATGAACAACAGGCCTGGGAACGCGCCAATGTTGATGACAAAAACAAAGGCGGCGGGGCAGCGCAGGCTGCTTTGGCGATGATCGCAGTGCGCGAGGAATTGAAAAAAGCCAATGCCTGATAAATCACCAAAACGCGCCAACAAACGAGGCGCCGCCCGCCTGTCCGCAGTCCAGGCCCTCTACCAGATGGAATTGACCGGGGCAGGGGTCACTGAGATTGTCGCGGAATATGAGAACCTGCGCCTGGGCAAGGAAATCGATGGCGAAAAATATCTAGACGCCGATAAAAGCTGGTTTCGAACCACATTGATCGGCGTAATCGAATTGCAAAAAACCATCGACCCGATAATCCACGAAGCTTTACCCGATGGCTGGCCGCTCAAACGCCTGGAGGTTTTGCTGCGCGCAATTTTACGCGCCGGTGTGTTTGAACTGGTGAAACGCAAGGATGTTCCCTCCGTGGTGGTCATCACCGAATATGTTGATATCGCCAAGGCATTTTTTGATGGCGATGAATGGCGCATGGTCAACGGCCTGCTCGATAAAGTGGCACGAAAAATCAATTCAGATGACCCTTCCCTGAAGGCGCTGGAGAATTCTGAAACCAAAACAGATTTGTCCGACATTATCGACCCGACCACAATTTCTGAACCCGAAAACCCCTGAGCAAAAAATGCCGGTAAGCGCACAAACCATCAACGGCGAAAATCGAATAGCGCGCAACAACACGCTGATTTACGCCACCTGCCAGGCATTGGTCAGCACGTCGGCGATTGTGAATATATCACTTGGTGGTTTGGCGGGGGCATATTTATTGGATGCCGATAAATCATTTGCCACCGCTCCAGTCACCGGTTTCAACATTGGTGTGGCATTAGGTGCCATTCCCGCCGCAATGATGACGCGCTGGCTCGGTCGAAAATTCGGCTTTATGGTTGGCTTGGTCGTCGGCATTGTCGGATTGCTGATTTCCACCTGGGCTCTGGTGGACCAGAACTTCATTATATTTTGCTTCGGTGCCATCCTCAATGGCGTTGCCGGTGGATTTGGGCAGCAGTTCAGATTTGCCGCAGCCGATCATGGCAGCGCAGATATTCGCGCAAAGGCGATATCCTGGGTGCTGGTAGGCGGTATTATTGCCGCATTTCTCGGCTCGCCAATAATCATATTTACCCGCGATTTTCTTCTGCCAACCCAGTTTGCCGGTGCATATTTAAGTGTTTCGGTATTGCTGTTGCTGGCGATAGCTGTGATGGGATTTCTAAATACCGAAAAGTCCGCAATTGAGGAAGCTGCACAATCAGGGCCGCCTGCCAGACCACTGTTAAAGATAGTCACTCAGCCAAGGTTCATGGTCGCTGCACTGTGTGGCACGCTGACTTATGCCCTGATGACTTTTGTCATGACCGGAGCGCCTTTGGCGATGGTGGCCAGCGGCATTTCTATTGATAATGCTGCAATCGGCATTCAATGGCATGTCCTTGCCATGTTTGGCCCGAGTTTTTTCACCGGCAATCTGATAACCCGTTTTGGCAAGGAAAAAATAGTTGCTACCGGTATGGTCATTCTGATTTTATGCGCCATTATCGCCTTGTCCGGAGTGGAGCTCTGGAAATTCTGGCTCTCGCTCATCCTGCTGGGCCTTGGCTGGAATTTCGGCTTTATCGGCACAACCTCCATGGTGACAGACACTTATTATCCCGATGAGAAAAACAAGGCCCAGGGAGCCAATGATTTTATCCTGTTTTCTTCTGTCGCTTTTGCTTCGCTGATGTCAGGATTTGTGTTCAATAATTATGGCTGGTACGCCATCAATTATATAATATTTCCAACCGTAATTTTATCAATCTGCGCACTGCTTTGGCTGTTGTGGCTTGAGCGAAGGCATGCACGGCAACAAATCCCGCCTAATACTATCTAATTATGTGTGTTTGACACATCAAACCTTGACCTTGTCGCTAGGAAAAGTAGTGTGCGCGCGAAATCGATGTTTGCGTTTGCCAAGCAATCGAAATTGGGGATGACAATAATATAAATCCCGCAATAGTTTTGAATAATGATAAAACCGTCTCACCGGCGTAAGGCCAAGGTGGGAACAACGAAAAAGGGAGGGGCGCTATGAGTTTGCTCCAATTGGTAATGGCCAGCGGACTGCTGTCTATTATATATGCAATCTGGGCTTCGCGCTCAATCATGGCGGCTGATGCCGGTAATGAACGCATGCGTGAAATCGCAGGCTTTATCCAGGAAGGCGCACAAGCCTACCTGACACGCCAATACACCACTATCGCGGCTGTTGGTATCATCGTGTTTGCGATTGTCTGGGTTCTGCTGGGCTTCCTGGTGGCAATCGGGTTCGCCATTGGCGCAGTGCTTTCGGGCATCGCCGGTTTCATCGGCATGTTGATTTCCGTTCGCGCCAATGTGCGTACAACGCAAGCTTCGATGCAAAGCCTTGGCGCTGGCCTTGATATTGCGTTTAAGTCGGGCGCTGTGACCGGCCTTCTGGTTGCCGGTCTGGCTCTATTGGGTGTGACAGTATATTTCTGGTATCTGACTGGCCCGGCCGGATTTATCGGCACCGATCGTGTCGTAATCGATTCGCTTGTGGCGTTGGGGTTTGGTGCTTCTTTGATTTCTATCTTTGCCCGTCTTGGCGGCGGTATCTTCACTAAAGGTGCAGATGTTGGCGCTGATCTGGTTGGCAAAGTTGAAGTGGGTATCCCCGAAGATGATCCGCGCAATCCCGCAACCATCGCTGATAACGTTGGCGATAATGTTGGCGACTGCGCCGGCATGGCAGCGGATTTGTTTGAAACCTACGTCGTGACAATTGTTGCCACCATGGTTCTGGCATCAATCTTCTTTACCGGCAGCGCTGCTGCAAACCTGATGTTGTTGCCGCTATTGATTGGCGCAAGCTGCGTTGTCACTTCCATAGCGGGTACATTTTTTGTGCGCCTTGGTTCAAATAACTCAATCATGGGAGCGCTCTATAAAGGCTTTATCGCCACGGCGTTATTGTCGGCAGTTGCCCTGTTCATCATTATCCAGTTCTGGCTTGGTATGGGTGAGGTATTCACAACATCATCCGGCGAAACATTTACCGGTCGTGATTTGTTCTACTGTGGTTTGATCGGCCTGGTCATTACCGGCCTGATTATCTGGGTAACCGAATATTATACCGGCATTGATTATCGCCCGGTGCGTTCAATTTCCCAGGCTTCGGTCACGGGTCATGGCACCAATGTTATTCAGGGCCTGGCTGTTTCACTTGAATCAACCGCCATTCCAGCCATCATCATCATTGCCGGCATCCTGTCGACTTATGCTCTTGGTGGCATTTTTGGTATTGCAATCACCGTTTCCACGATGCTGGCACTTGCCGGTTTTGTGGTAGCGCTGGATGCTTTTGGCCCGGTCACTGACAATGCCGGTGGCATTGCGGAAATGGCAGACCTTCCTGCTGATGTTCGTTCTACCACTGATGCACTCGATGCGGTCGGCAATACCACCAAAGCGGTCACCAAAGGTTATGCCATTGGTTCTGCCGGTCTTGGTGCTCTTGTATTGTTTGCGGCCTATACCGAGGATCTCAAGCATTTTGCCAAGAATGCCGAACCTGGCTCCTTCTTTGAAGGGGTAAGTGTCGATTTTGCACTGACCAACCCCTACGTGGTTGTTGGCCTGCTGTTTGGCGGTTTGCTGCCTTATCTGTTTGGTGGCATCACCATGACGGCCGTTGGCCGTGCCGGTGGCGCGGTGGTGGAAGAAGTGCGCAGGCAGTTCCGTGAAAACCCTGGCATCATGAAGGGTGAAGTCAAACCCGATTATGGCCGCACGGTTGACATGCTGACCAAGTCGGCAATCAAGGAAATGATTGTACCATCGCTGTTACCGGTACTTTCGCCAATCTTTGTTTTCTACGCGATCTTCTGGATTACCGGTGACAAAAATCAGGCCTTTGCCTCCCTGGGCGCAATGCTTCTGGGCGTAATCGTCAACGGCTTTTTTGTTGCCGTGTCAATGACGGCTGGCGGCGGTGCCTGGGACAATGCCAAAAAATCCTTTGAAGACGGTTTTGTCGACAAGGATGGTGTTAAACACGAAAAAGGCAGCGAAGCCCACAAGGCTTCGGTCACTGGTGACACCGTTGGCGATCCATATAAGGATACAGCCGGTCCCGCAGTAAACCCGATGATCAAAATCACCAATATCGTCGCTTTGCTTCTGCTGGCTGTCCTGGCCTGATAAAGCACTCTGGCATAAACAACAAAAACCCGCGATATCGTTTAGATATCGCGGGTTTTTTATTAACTGGAGCATATCCAGTTTAGATAGCTCTAGAACAGTTTCGGTTTTGCTCCGCCCTGTAACAATTGCCCCAGGAAGGTGCGGTCCTTACCGCCTGTAGCTGTTGTTCTGGAGATAAAGTCAAATACCTTGCCATCCTGCAAACCATAGTTGGCCAACTGGCTTACCTGACGCTCATCATCAAAATAAACCGCAAACACCCGCTGGTCGGTAATCGTGCCTTTTTGAAAAGCAAATTTCTTGATTCTGTTTTGGGAAATGTAATAGAACACTTCATTTTCAAAGTTGCCGACCGTGGAAGGCGTGCCCAGCGACAATAGTACCTGATCACGACTGGAACCTACGGGCACCAGATCAATCTGATCCTGATTGATGACAGCGCCATGGATCAACACTTGTTGAGTGGTGCAGCCCGACAGGGTCAAAAGTGCGACCAGGCCCACCGCCCCAAGTAATGGGCGAACCCTGAAAAAACTTGTTTTTTGTAGGGCGATTGTGCCCGATTTACTATTCATCATGTTTACCCTATCAGCGAGCCTGTTATATATCAGTTTGATATCATTAAGCGGGTATATCACTGCCTCAACCCGATTTAAAGCTTCTTTAGCCTGAAAGCATCAATGCATGTCATTTCCGAAACTGGTTTCAGCAGTTGCAAAACTGCTGGGCAAAAAATCACCCAATGATGTACCACATCGAATTTATGGCACTGTTGTGACGCAGGCCAGGAAATCTGCATTCTACAAGGATTATAACATACCTGACACCGTCATGGGCCGTTATGATATGCTGGCATTGCATGTATTTTTACTCAACTACCACTTAAAAAGTACCAGCAGCAATGATTCTAATGACAGCATTGAGTTATCCCAGAGTGTTTTTGATGTTTTTCTGACTGACCTCGAGCGCGGTTTGAGAGAATTAGGTTTTGCGGATGCTTCTGTTTACAAACGCAAAAAACGCCTGGCCAGAAGCTATTACGCACTGATCGAAGAATTTGATCCGCCCCTTACTGATTTAGATGCAAAAACGCTGGCCCTGGCCGTAGCGAATCGCTATTTCGACAAACTGAACAAAAAACAAGCCGCCGTTGCAGGCAGTAAACTTGCAGATTATATGTTGAGTGTAGTGAGTTCATTATCGCAGCAACCTTTAAAGGCAATAATGAGCGGTAAACTGGACTGGCCCCAATTAGCAGGTGAAAAGTCATGACAAATCAGGAACTGCCCAATCATCGGGTAAGTGTGGCAAAATTGCCGGCTTCAGGTATGCGAATCAGGCTGGAGGCTAAAGGCAAAGATAGCCCTCAGATCGCTGCCTATCTGGATATTCTGAAACTTGACAGTTTTTCAGGCCTGCTGAATTTCATGCATTGGGGCAGGGATGGCGTGAAAGTCGAAGGTGAAATTAAAGCTGCCCTTCAAACCGCTTGTCCAATCACGTTGAAACCCGTTCCCCAGGCAATCGACACCACATTTAGCGCAAAATTCGTGCCCGATAGCTCAAAACTCGCCAAGCCCCGTGTGAACAACGAAGGTGAAATAGTGTTGGAATTGGATGGCGACGATATTCCCGACGTTTTTGAAGGCGATGAACTCGACGCCTGGGCCATCGCCATCGAATATCTGGCTCTGGAAATCGACCTTTTTGCCCGCGCGCAGGATGCAAAATTCACTGATATCACCACACCTCCAGACGATGATATCGCGGAACCTTCACCATTTGCCATACTTCAGTCGTTGAAAAAGTAAAAAACATCTCACTTCGTAAAAACTATGGCTATTATCCCTGAACCCACTATTATGATTTGTTGCTGGGAAAAGCGGAAGTTTGCGGACGCAATATGAACGACAATACGAGTTTCTTAATATGATCATATCTCTGGATGCCATGGGCGGAGATCACGGTCCTGATGTGGTGCTTGCCGGTGCCGATATTGCATTGCTGAGAAAACCGCAATTACGCTTCATGATTTTTGGTGAGCGCGATAAAGTTCTGCCGGTTCTCAAAAAATATCCGAAACTGGATGCCGTCAGCGAATTCATCCACTGCGATATATCCATAGCCATGGACGACAAACCCTCAAAAGCCCTTCGGCGCGGCCGGTGGAAATCTGGCATGTGGAAAGCCGTTGAAGCCGTCAAACATGGTAATGCCAGCGTTTGCGTATCGGCGGGTAATACCGGCGCACTGATGGTGATGTCAAAATTCTGCCTTCGCACCTTGCCCGGCATTGAGCGCCCGGCCATGTCCGCCATCTGGCCCACCCTGAAAGGCGAAAGCATCGTGCTCGATGTGGGAGCAAATATCGGCGCCACATCCAGCCAGCTGGTAGAATTTGCCATCATGGGTTCAGCCATGGCCCGCGCCTTGAGTAACAATGAACACCCCTCAGTTGGCCTTCTTAATATTGGTGTGGAAGAAGTGAAAGGCCTCGAAAACGTTCGTGGCGCTGGCCAGATTTTACGCGAAACCAAACTGGATTCGATGCGTTACCACGGTTTTGTAGAAGGCAATGACATCGGTGCTGGTACTGTCGATGTGGTAGTGACCGAAGGGTTTGCCGGCAATATCGCCCTTAAAACCGCTGAAGGCACAGCCAAACAAATGGCCAGGCACCTGAAAGATGCAATGTCGCGTACTTTAATGGCAAAAATCGGCTACCTGTTCGCCAAAAGCGCCTTTGAATTTTTGCGTGCAAAACTCGACCCAAGAAATTCCAACGGAGCCGTACTTTTA
>JAKISV010000140.1 GCA_021648425.1 Rhizobiaceae bacterium | reverse complement strand
CCGCGTCCATATGACCAGACAAAATCGCCTCACTAGCGAGGATGGAGTTGATATAGTCCCCGAACTGTTGGGGAGGCGTTTGCGCCTGCGCCTGATCCGAGAGCGCTGCATGGATTGAGGAGGGAACGCGGATCGAAATTTGGAAGGAATCAGACATGATTGAATCTTTCAGCTTGGACACGAGCGGAATGCTGTATGTGTCTGTGAGCTACATACGCACCTGTCGTCGCCCTGCCTCAAGCACTATGATGCCACATACACACATATACGCTACCAAGTCCGAGAACCGGCACCGTGATCTATGAAGGTGTACCTGACCGCGACGACAACCTGAAACGCCCCCAAAGCGAGTCTAGACTCTTTCGAAACGCTTTCAGACACCTCAAGCAGTCGCATAATCGGATGTATGGAACCTTTCGCAAAACCGATCGTTTCCACAACACTCAAACCAATTCCAGCTTAATCAACCTCCCAACCACTTCAGCAGCACAGGCGAGTGTTGCAAGCGTTACATTGCCGTTGTCCGGGTCAAGCAGACGGTCCAGTTGGGAGCGACTTGTTTCCAGGCGTTTGGCCATTGCCACCTTGGAAAGGCTGTTTTCTTTCATGGCTTGGGCTAGCTGAAACGCAATCACCCGTTTTATGGCGCGTTCTGCTGTCTCTTCATAGGCGCCCTGTTCGCGCAAAAAATCTTCAAAGAGTTGTCCGGCTTTCCCGGTTTCAATATTTTTACTCATGGCGAAATGCACTATAAAATGCACATTCCGTCAATTTCGCATCTTTCCCCTCACACAGGGTTATCGCATTTTGAAAGTAAACCCCTATCATCGTCATTCCTGTGCTTGTCACAGGAATCCATGCCTGAGAATTATCGTCTATTCATGAGGATCTTTGTGCGGATAGGCAAGAGGCATGGACCCCTGTGACAAGCACAGGGGTGACGGTGGGGATTGGGGATTGTTACTCATATGCAATTCGCCTACCCCCCATATTCCCCAGTTGACTCCCCACCAATCCCCGCCCAACATGCCACCACCATTTCCACCAACAAACCCAAAGCCCAATGCCAATCCTAAACCCCATCCAGTGCCCAAACCTCGCTGCAACAAACACAACCATCACCCACGGTTTTTTCACCCGCCAGGGCGGCATTTCCACTGGTATCTATGACAGCCTGAACATCGGCCCCTCTTCCGATGACTCTACGCAAAATGTACGCGCCAACCGCAAAGCCATCGTGGGCCATCTGGGTCTAGCTGACGACGATCTTCTCACCACCTGGCAGCACCATTCTGCCGATGTGGTTGTGGCGACGCAAAACTGGCTCGACAATCGCCCCAAGGCCGATGCTATTGTCACCGCCACGCCAAACCTGCCGATCGCCGTTGTCACCGCCGATTGCGGGCCGGTATTATTTTGCGATCCAGAAAACAATATCGTTGGTGCCACCCATGCGGGTTGGCGCGGGGCCACCGGTGGCGTGCTCGAAACAACCGTGGAAAAAATGCTGGAACTGGGTGCCAACCGCGACCATATCCACGCCACGCTTGGTCCGACAATCAGCGCGAAGAATTACGAAATTGGGCCGGAATTTGTCGAAATCCTCATTTCGCTTAACGCTGCCAACGAGCGTTACCTGTCCCCCTCCCCCAATTCCGGTCACGCTTATTTCGACCTGCCGAACTATATTCTTGACCGTTTGAAAAGCCTTGGCATTCAAGCGTCATGGACCGGCCAATGCACTTATGCAGATGAAGTGCGTTTCTTTTCCTACCGCCGCATGACCCACAAAGGCGAAGCGGATTATGGCCGCCAGATTTCAGCAATTACCATCCAAAATTCTAAAACCTGATTGGAGTTCCCCATGGCCCTGCACTTTGAACGTTCAGAATTTGCCAGCCGCATGCAACTGCTGCTGGCCGAGATAAATAAAAATAATCTCGATGGCATGTTGCTGTTTTCCCAGGAAAGCATGTACTGGCTGACCGGTTATGACACATTCGGCTTTTGCTTTTTCCAGTGTCTGGTGGTGAAAAAAGACGGCACCATGGCACTGCTCACCCGCGCGCCGGATTTGCGCCAGGCTCAGCAAACCTCAATCATCGACAATATTATTATCTGGAAAGATGCCGGCAATGCGCAACCCGCAAACGACCTTAAAACCCTGCTGAACGACATGGGCCTGAAGGGCGCTACCCTGGGCGTTGAATATGACACCCACGGCCTCACCGGCAAAGCGGCGCGCGCCATTGATGCAGCCCTGAAAGATTTCGCCAGCCTGCAGGACGAAACACCCATCATCCCCACCCTTCGTTCCGTCAAATCACAAGCTGAACTTGATTATGCCAGAAAAGCCGGAGAACTGGCCGACGACGCCCTTGATGCCGCCGTTGCCATCACCAAAGCAGGAGCCTATGAGGGCGATATTCTGGCAGCAATGATGAGCGCCTTGTTTGTCAAAGGCGGCGATTACCCGGCCAATGAATTCATCATTGGTTCGGGCAAAGACGCCCTGCTATGCCGCTATAAATCCGGGCGAAGACACCTCGACACCAATGACCAGTTGACCCTTGAATGGGCTGGCTCCATGGCGCGCTATCATGCGGGCATGATGGCCACGCTGATTGTCGGTGAACCAACCTCGCTTCATCAACAATATTATGAAGCCGCCCGCGATGCATTACTGGCCGTGCGCGATGCAATGATTGTCGGCAACCCGATCAGTGACATGTTTGATGCCCACGCAAAAGTCATGGACGATGCGGGCCTGGCAAACCATCGCCTCAATGCCTGTGGCTATTCCATGGGCGCTGCTTTTACCCCTTGCTGGATGGATACCCCGATGATTTATGCGGGCAATGAAACCATCATATCCGCCAACATGGTCCTCTTCACCCACATGATTATCGCCGACAGCGATACCAATACGGCCATGAGTCTGGGGCGCAGTTATATTACCACTGACAACGGCCCGGAAAATTTATCGCGTCAACAAATTGACCTGATCACCTGTTAGGAATAATAAGCGCTTGGGCGAAACATTGGCATTAGCGGCATTTGATTCGATGAAAGGCTGTTTTTTGAACTTCTCAGTAGTTAAAATTTCCAGACTGTTTGCATTGCTGGCTGGTATTGTGTTCCTTCAAGCCTGCACCACCGGCAGTGTCAGTGATGGCTTGCGGCCTACTGCCAGTGTTGGTTCTGAAAATACCGTTGCTCAACCTCTTGCCCAACCCCCTGCCCAACATGCACCCGCTGGCACGACAGCCCTTATTCCCATCGACGAATCGCAAATGCAAAACAACCAGCAGGCGGCCCTTCAACCTCAACCACCCGTTACCTCCCCACTTACTCCCCCTGCTCCTTCAGTTGCCCCCCCCGGTAACTCCAACTGTAGCACCTTCCCCCGGTGTAATTTTCCTGCCGGTACTTGGCCCGCCCCAATCTGCTGTCACTAAATTATCTTCAGCAGTCAAAAGTTCCGCCCGCACCAACGCCGTCACTATAATCCCCAATGGGCAAAGCGGTGCCACCTATCAGGTTAAGGGTTATTTTTCAGCTCTGGACGATGGCTCCGGCACAAGGTTCATCTTTATCTGGGACGTACTCGATGGCCGGGGCAAAAATATTTACAGAATTTCCGGTGAAGAACGCACCACCGCCAGAAGTGCCGACCCCTGGGCGGCAATTGATGGCAATATGATCAATAGCGTTGTCGAGCGCACAATGAAAAATCTGCGCGGCTGGATGAGCACACGGGCTTAGAACCTGCAATAAACCGTGTATATCGTAACCATGCTTCGATAATTTACAGAAAATAATTGAATTCACCTCCAACTCGCGCATATAAGAGCGCAAATTATCGCTGCGACAAATCCAATTCGGCGTTATCCTACTCGGTTTTCGCCAATTGACAGTTGCAGTGTGGGGTTATTAACGCGCAGGTATATTTCTGATGAAGCTCTTTGCAGGTAATTCCAACCCACAGTTAGCCGGCAAAATATGCGAATATCTCAACATCCCCATGGGGCTGGCAAACGTGCGCCGTTTTGCTGATCAGGAGATTTTTCTGGAGATACTGGAAAACGTGCGCGGCGAAGATGTCTTCGTCCTGCAATCAACTTCCTACCCTACCAACGATCATATGATGGAACTGCTCATCATGATTGATGCGCTACGACGCTCATCAGCAAGGCGTATCAATGCGGTGCTGCCCTATTTCGGCTATGCCCGTCAGGACAGAAAAGCCGGGCCCCGCACCCCAATCTCGGCAAAGCTGGTAGCCAACATCATCACCAACGCCGGTGCCGACCGCGTCCTGACACTTGATTTGCATGCTGCCCAGATACAGGGCTTCTTCGATATCCCCACCGACAACCTGTTTGCTGTACCTGTATTGGCACGTGATGTAGCGAAATATCATGACACCAAAAACACCGTGGTGGTTTCCCCCGATGTCGGCGGCGTAGTGCGCGCAAGAGCACTGGCCAAACGTATCGAAGCACCGCTCGCAATCGTCGACAAACGCCGTGACAGCCCCGGCGAATCGCAAGTCATGCACATCATCGGTGATGTCAAAGGCAAAGAATGCATTCTGGTCGACGACATCATCGATTCGGGTGGCACCCTATGCAACGCTGCCGACGCCCTGCTCGAAGAAGGTGCCAGTTCTGTTGCCGCCTATATCACCCACGGCGTATTATCAGGCAAAGCCACCCAGCGCATTGTCGATTCACAATTTACCGAATTGGTCATCACCGATTCCATCCAGCCCACACGGGAAATCGAAGAAGCCCGCAACATTCGTGTCCTGTCGGTGGCTGAATTGGTTGGCGAAGCCATCCGCCGCACTGCACACGAAAAATCGGTGTCTAGTCTGTTTGATTAACTGTACAGACCCCTTGCACATTTCCAGCTTTCCCCCTATAAACCCGCTCACCCGTACAGACACCCTTGGAGGCAATGCGGGTTTGTGGAATTTCAAACCTATCATTAGAGAATTTGAACCCGCAATTTCGCGATGTTTTCGAGCATAGTGGAAACCTTCATATTTTTACGCAAAGGAATGCTTCTATGAGCACGCATAATACGCTCAAGGCACAGCCGCGTGAACGGGTTGGCAAGGGGGCCTCTCGTGAATTACGCCGCAACAAAATGGTGCCTGCCGTCATCTATGGTGACAACAAAGATCCCCTGCCTATTGCCCTTAATTCAAAGGACATCACCCAGCGTCTTCACTCCGGCGGTTTTATGATTACCGTTTTCAGTATCGAAGTTGGTGGTGAAAGCCACCGTGTGCTGGCAAAAGATTACCAGCTCGACCCGGTGCGCGACTCTATTCAGCACATCGATTTTTTCCGCATTACCAAGGGTGCAACCCTGGTTGTGGAAATTCCGGTTCACTTCGAAAACGAAGAAGAAAGCCCCGGCATCTCCCGTGGCGGTGTACTCAATATTGTGCGCCACACCATCGAAGTTGAATGTCGCGCCAGCGCTATCCCGGAAAACATTGTTGTTGATCTGACCGGCCTGGACATTGGTGACTCACTCAATATATCGAGCATTGAACTGCCCGAAGGTGTAAAACCAACAATCGATGACCGCGACTTCACCATTGCTACAATCGCTGCTCCTGCCGTATTGGGCGAAGAGCCAAGCGCAGATGACGAAGCACCAGAGACCGAAATCATCGGCGAAGAAACCGAAGGCGAAGAGGAAGACGCAGACAAAGATTAGTCTTTCTTTGCTTCGTAATTTACCAACCGTGGAGGCTGCAAGTGCTGATAATCGCAGGGCTTGGAAATCCGGGCAGTAAATATGCCAATCACCGACACAATATCGGTTTTATGGCGGTGGACGAAATTGCCCGCCGCCATTCCTTTTCCCCATGGAAAAACAAGTTTAGTTCTCTGTTGTGCGAGGGCAAACTTAATGGTGAAAAAACCCTGCTGTTAAAACCGCAAACCATGATGAACCTGTCTGGCCAGGCCATCGGTGAGGCAATGCGGTTTTATAAACTCGAAGCTGACAATATTCTGGTTTTATATGACGAGCTTGATCTGGCCCCGGCCAAAACCCGCTTCAAAACCGGTGGCGGAGCCGGTGGTCATAACGGCATTAAATCTATCATCAGCCACATCGGCAAAGATTTCACCCGCCTGCGTCTGGGCATCGGTCACCCCGGCCACAAAGCTAAAGTCACCAGCCACGTGCTGGGAGATTTCGCCAAAGCCGACCAGCAATGGCTCGAACCTTTACTGCAAGCCATCGGTGAAAATGCCGGACTGCTGGCATCAGGCGAAAACTCCAGCTTCATGAACAAGCTTGCCCTGGCAATACAAGCCGAAGAAAAACCGGTAAAAAAACAAAGCCACATCCGCCAGGCCCGCCCGGATATTGCCAAAGAAAAACTACCCAAATCCGGCCCGATGGCCGACATGCTGAAAAAACTATTTGGCTCCAAAGAATAGATAAACTGAAAGAATCTACCCATGGGATTTAAATGCGGAATTGTAGGATTGCCCAATGTCGGTAAATCCACCTTGTTTAACGCACTGACAAAAACCGCCTCTGCGCAGGCGGCAAACTATCCGTTTTGCACGATTGATCCCAATACCGGAGATGTTGGCGTCCCCGATGAGCGTCTGGATAAAATTGCCGCAATTGCCAAATCAAATACCATCCTGGCAACGCGCATATCCTTCGTTGATATCGCCGGCCTGGTGCGTGGCGCTTCTAAAGGCGAAGGTCTGGGCAACCAGTTCCTTGCCAATATCAGAGAAGTAGACGCCATTGTTCACGTGCTGCGCTGTTTTGAAGACGACGACATCACCCATGTTGAGGGTAAAATTGACCCCGTCGCCGATGCCCAGACCGTGGAAACCGAACTGATGTTATCAGACCTGGAAAGCCTGGAGCGCCGCACCGATCAGATGCGTAAAAAAGCCACTGCCCGCGATAAAGAAGCCCTCACGGTCCTGCCAATGATGGAGGCCGCCCTTGAATTACTGGAAAACGGCAAACCGGTGCGCACTTTGTTGGCTGATATCGCCGCCGAAGACCTCGCAACCCTGCAAACTCTCAACTTACTCACTTCAAAACCCGTATTATACGTGTGCAACGTGGCCGAGGAAGACGCTGCCAACGGCAATGATTATTCCGCCGCCGTCGAAGAAATGGCCAGACAACAATCAGCAGGCACCGTCATTATCTCCGCTGC
>JAKISV010000139.1 GCA_021648425.1 Rhizobiaceae bacterium | reverse complement strand
CTCGACCTGACCATCAAGGCTGGCGAACTCTATGCGCTCCTGGGCCCCAACGGCGCCGGCAAGACCACCACCTTGCGCATGGTGGCCGGGCTCCTGAAGCCTGACGCTGGCGACATCCGCGTGTTTGGGATCGACGCCCGGGCCAAGCCCGTGCTGGCCAAGCGCCTGATCGCCAAATGCTGATAATTTATCAATTCCAATCAATGCCACCACTCCGCCAAGTCCGAATAAAAAACCCAGCAATTTGTACCGGTTGATTTTTTCATCCACAGTAAAAAAGTGCGCCAGAAATACCGTCATCAATGGCATTACTGCAAACAGGATTGCAGCCAATCCCGCATCAACACTTTGCTGCCCCCAGGCAATCAGAAAAAACGGCAGCGCATTACCAAAAATCGCTGACGCCGCAACACTAAGCCAGATAAGTTTAGTGCGCGGCAGCGACTGGCCTACTGCCCACATCACCACAACAAAAATCAACGCAGCCAACCCCAGGCGGCCAGCAACAATAGTTGCCGCAGGAATACTCACCAAAGCCTGATTGATTAAAACAAAACTACCGCCAAAAATCGCCGCAATCAGCGTCAACAGGCCATAGTCAGAAATTGAAGGCCGCGCTCCATCCATTGTTAAACCAGCGCTTTGCCTCTTTTATCGATAGCCCGAGAAATCACTTCATCGGTTGCTTCATCCGGTAAAAGCATTTCATTGTGCGCCTTGCCTGAAGGAATCATCGGGAAACAATTGGCGAGCCGGGCTACACGACAGTCGAAAATTACAGGCTTATCAACAGCGATCATTTCTTCAATTGCATCATCAAGTTCCGAAGGTTTTTCCGCCCGAATACCAACACAGCCATAGGCCTCTGCAAGCTTTACAAAATCCGGTAGCGCCTCGGAATAAGTATGCGACAAACGGTTACCGTGCAGCAATTGCTGCCACTGGCGCACCATGCCCATATATTCATTATTCAAAATAAATATCTTGATTGGTGCATTGTGCTGCACCGCGCTCGACATTTCCTGCATAGTCATCAACACCGAAGCATCCCCGGCAATATCAATCACCAGTGCATCGCGGTGGGCAATCTGCACACCAAGCGCTGCGGGTAATCCGTAACCCATCGTGCCAAGCCCCCCCGATGTCATAAAGCGGTTAGGCTCTTCAAATCCATAAAACTGCGCCGCCCACATCTGATGCTGACCAACTTCCGTGGTGATATAAGTATCGCGATCTTTGGTCAGTTCATACAGGCGCTCAATGGCATATTGCGGCATGATAATATCTTTTGAGCCACGATAGGCCAGACAGTTGCGCGCGCGCCAGTCATCAATCTGCTCCCACCATTTTTTCATGTCTTTAGCATCAGGTTTGCTTTTGACCGCCCCCCACATGCGAACCATATCCTCCAGAACATTGCCCACATCGCCGATAATAGGCACATCCACCATAACGTTCTTGTTAATCGATGAAGGATCAATATCGATATGAATTTTCTTCGAATTGGGCGCAAATGCATCGAGCCGACCGGTGATGCGGTCATCAAAGCGCGCGCCAACGCAAATCATCACATCGCAATCATGCATCGCCAGATTGGCTTCAAACGTGCCGTGCATACCTAACATGCCAAGCCAGTTGTCACCGCTGGCTGGATAGGCTCCAAGCCCGGTCAGTGTTGAGGTGACAGGAAACCCGGTTTTGGCGACCAGCTCCCGCAACAGCTTAGAAGCCTCAGGCCCTGAATTAATCACCCCGCCGCCGGTATAAAACAGCGGCTTGCGCGCATTGGCCATTAGATCAATAGCCTCTTTGATCAACACCTCATCGCCACTGGTTTTTGGGTTATAGGATTTATGCTTGAATTCAGAGGGCGGAAAATATGTGCCGGTGGCAAACTGCACGTCTTTGGGAATATCAACCAGAACCGGCCCTGGCCTGCCCGCCATTGCCACATAAAATGCCTCATGCAAAATTCCAGGCAGTTCTTCAATTGAACCCACAAGCCAGTTGTGTTTGGTGCAAGGCCGCGTAATGCCAACGGTATCAGCCTCCTGAAAAGCATCAGAACCAATCAACGAAGTTGGCACCTGCCCGGTGATGCAGACAATCGGAATGGAATCAAGCAATGCATCTTGCAGGGGCGTTACCGCATTGGTGGCACCGGGACCGGAAGTCACCAATAACACGCCAGGCCTGCCAGTCGAGCGCGCATAACCTTCTGCTGCATGGCCTGCACCTTGTTCATGGCGCACCAGATAATGCTTGAGATCTTCTTGTTGAAACAGCTCGTCATAAATTGGCAGAACGGCTCCGCCCGGATAACCAAAAATCGTATCAACACCATTGTCCAACAAAGCCCGGATCACCATTTCCGCGCCGGTCATTTCCATCGTCTTGCTCATTTTTCACATTTCCATTTATTGGCAGTGCACATTCATTCGATAACACACCTGAAAGTTTGCGGGCATTAAAAAAGGCCCTTTTAAGGACCTTTGTTTTTAGCGTACACGTTGCTTTCGCGATGGCAGTTAAACCATCACCCGTGTACGCCACATCACCACAATAAGTTCAAACTGCATTTTTGTTTCCAAATTCATTTTCAGAGCATTACTTTAGGTTCGTGTTTCAGCTACGTCAACAGCTATTCCTGCCGGTGCCAGTCCTCACCAAATTGATTGTTAAACCAGGTGGATTGGCGTTTGGCATATTGCCTGGTTGCCGCCTTGGCTTTTTCAATCGCCTCATTCTTCGTTATTTCACCGGCAAGATATTTCGAAAACTGCGGCACTCCAATTGCCTTCATCACCGGCAATGTTGGCTCAATTTCCAACTCAAGCAACTGCGCCACTTCTCCAGGCGCACCCTCATCAACCATTCGTTCAAAACGATCTTCAATGCGTTTATGTAAAATCGAACGCTGTGGCATCAGCAAAATCTTTTGAACAGCACTACCCCCCAACAGTGGCTCCCCTTTATTTTCACTTTGCCATTCGATGATTGACTTGCCCGTTGAATCGATCACCTCCAGCGCCCGGATCAAACGCTGATGGTCGCTGGGCCTCAATTGTTTTGCAGCCAGTTCATCACGCCGCACCAATTCATCATATAAACGCTCACCATCATCCAATGCAAAATCACGCCATTTTTGGCGAATGCCATTATCAAGTTCAGGAACCGGCGATAACCCTTCAGTCAGACCCCTGAAATAAAGCCCGGTGCCGCCAACAAACACCGGCACACGGCCCTGCTCTTTCACCTCACTCAGGACGCCTTTCGCCTCCTTCAGCCATATAGCAACCGAATAGGCATCACCCGCATCGCGATGGCCATAAAGCCTATGGGTACATTGCGACATCTGATTTGCGGTTGGCCTTGCGGTAATGATATTCAACTGCTCATAGACCTGCATCGAATCTGCATTGATAACCACGCCATTGTTGGCCTTGGCAAGATTAATTGCCAAATCGCTCTTGCCGCTTGCCGTTGGCCCCGCTATCAAAATCGCATCTGGTTTCATAAGAACTCCCGTGTCCAATATTGGTTAGATAATCATGCCGCTGGTAGCAACCCTGATAGCAAATCCTGCCGATGCTGTTTTGTCCCGGGAAATAGCAGAACGCACACGTGATGGCATTGGTGCAGAAGAAATCAACTGGCTTGCCGTTGATATAGCCTGCGATATTCTGTTTCCACCAGATAATAACACGGCAAATGGTGAGCTGTATAAATCCATCCATAATATTCTTGCCGACCAACCCATCGACATCATCATCCAAAAAGCAGAAACCCGCCGCAAAAAGGCTCTGATCGCTGACATGGATTCAACCATGATCGAGCAGGAATGCATTGACGAACTTGCAGCAGTGGCAGGTATCAAGCCTCAAATAGCCCAAATCACCGCCCGCGCCATGAATGGCGAAATCGAATTCGAAACGGCCTTGCGTGAACGCATGTTGTTGCTCGCTGGCCTCAAAATATCTGTGATTGACGATGTTCTGGAAAACCAGATTACGCTTACTCCCGGTGGCAAAACGCTGGTGGCAACAATGAAATCAAACGGCGCCTACTGCGCCCTGGTATCCGGCGGCTTCACTGCTTTCACGGATATTATCGCCGGCAAACTGGGCTTTGATGAAAATCGCGCCAATATACTGCTCGAAGAAAACGGCGAACTCACCGGCAAAGTAGCCGAACCCATTTTAGGTCAACAGGCCAAGGTTGATGCGCTCACCGAAATTGCAGAAACACACAATCTAACCCCTGCCGATTTCCTTGCGGTTGGTGACGGGGCAAACGATCTGGGCATGCTGGGTGTAGCTGGCACCGGCGTCGCCCTGCATGCCAAACCCGCAGTTGCCAGTCAGGCCGAATTTCGCATCGACCATGGCGACCTCACTGCACTGCTCTATATACAGGGCTATAGCCGCAATGAGTTTGTGACGTGAAACCGGATTTTCAACTCGAAACTGAACGCCTGATTATCCGCCCGTGGAATTATGATAATATTGACCGCCCGATATTTCACGAACTAAACAACGATGAAAAAATAATGGAATATTTTCCATTCCGTCGAACACGCGCCCAAAGCGATGAAGTCCTGCAAAAAACCATCGAAAAAGAACGTGGCAGCGATTTTGGTTGGCTTGCCGTTTGCCTGAAAGATTCTGGAGTGCCCATCGGGTATTCCGGCATTGGCAAAGTTAATTTTGAACGACCATTCTCCCAGGAATACGAAATCGGCTGGAGGTTTGTTGCACGGCACTGGCGCAAAGGTTATGCCAGCGAAGCCGCAAGCGAATTGCTTCGTTATGGATTTGTGAACTGCGGGTTGGAAGAAATTATCGCTTTTGCTGTCCCTGTTAATATCAGTTCCATCGGCGTTATGAAACACATCGGTATGCAGCCATTGCCTGAACTGGATTTTGATCATTCACTGATTGAAGATGATTACGCACACCTGCGACGGCATGTATTATATTCAATTACTCAATCGCAATGGCACGAACGGAAGCAATAAGAAAAATTCACCATCCCCGGCAATACCCGGGGATGGTGCAACTCTACAGATTATTCACCAATCCGCACGACAACAAATCGGATGTCACCGGTTTTGGTTGAAACCATCAGCAGGGCATTTTTGCGCCCGTCTGATTTCAGTTCCTTGATCCGATCAACCACATCCTTGGCGTTGGTGACAGCTTCCTGACCAACCTCAACAATGATCTCACCGACCTTGATGTTTTTATCCTCGGCATTGCTGCCTTCTTTAACTTTCAGAATATAAACGCCTTTGACACCCTCGTCGATTTTTTCCGCTTCACGCAGATCATCGGTGATTTCACCAAGCGTCATACCCAGAGCGGTTTTGACCTTGGCCTCTTTCTTTTCGCCATTTTCCTTTTTCGCGGCAGCAATCTGTTTTTCACCGTCTTCAAGACGGCCAACAGTTACTTTAAGTGTGACTTCCTTGCCTTTGCGAAGCACCACCACGTCAACTTCTTTTTCGACAGCGGTATCAGCTACAATACGAGGCAAATCGCGCATTTGTTCGACATCCTTGCCGTCAAACGACAAGATCACATCGCCGGATTTGATGTTGCCATCAGCAGCAGGACCATTGGGCACAACATCGCCCACTAACGCACCCTTTGCTTCATCCATTGCCAGCGTCTCGGCAATTTCATCGGTCACTGTCTGAATTTGCACCCCAAGCCAGCCCCGGCGTGTTTCTCCATATTGAATCAACTGGTCAACTACGCTCTTGGCCAGGGTCGAAGGAATGGAAAATCCAAGCCCGATAGAACCACCTGATGGCGAAATAATTGCTGTATTAATGCCGATCACTTCCCCGGCCATATTAAACAAAGGCCCCCCGGAATTACCCCGGTTGATAGCTGCATCAGTCTGAATGAAGGAATCATAAGGCCCTGAATTGATATCGCGGTTGATGGCAGACACAATGCCCAGTGTTACCGAACCCGATAGACCAAGCGGATTACCAATGGCCATCACCCAGTCACCAATGCGAGCCTTGTCAGAATCGCCAAATTTCACTGCCGTCAGCGGCTTGGCAGGTTTTACCCGCAAAATGGCAAGATCAACTTTCGGGTCTTTGCCAATCAGTTCCGCTTCAAGCTTTGTTCCATCAGCAAAATTTACAGTAATTTCATCAGCATCGGCAATCACATGATTGTTGGTGACAATAATACCGCTGGCATCAATGACAAATCCTGATCCAAGTGAGGAACGCGAACGCGGGCGGCGGTTTTTGTTGCCGTTGTCACCGCCTGGATTATCGGGAAGAAGTTCATCGAAAAAGTCCTGAAATGGCGAACCTTCCGGTACGCGCGGACGTGGCGTATTGGGTCGACGCTGGGCTACCTTCTGGCTGGTGGAAATATTCACCACCGCATCCAGCAGGCTTTCAGCCAGATCTGCAACCGAGGTCGGCCCGGCTATATTTTGAGCAAAAGCCGAAGTCGCAACACCCGATACCGGAGTAACTGCAATCGCCAAAGCCAGTACGGGAGCGACAAAAACTGCCCCGATTTTCCGAAATTTATTGCTTAACGCCATACCCTGTCCTTTTCATATATTCAAATTTGTCGTAATTGATACATATTGTGCAATGTAGATAACAGAGCAGCAAGTCATTGCGAATAGATGTCCCGTCAAGTTGTCAATTTCAAGAACATGAACGAAATTTAACGCAGGTTTGCGAAAAATAACAATCAAAAGTTCCCATTGCGGTTAACCGCGGATAAGCCAAATACCCGCCACACCTGCAGCCAGCGCCATAACACCACCAATACGCAAGCTGGATTCAGAAATATCATTGATTTGCGCCGCCAGTTTTTTGGCTGCCACCGGAAACAGAGCATAAATCAGGCCTTCAATCACCAGAACAAACGCAAGGCCAATCAGCAAATCCTGCATATCGCATTTTCCCCGTTTAATATGACAAACAAAACAACTGACTTCTTATTCTTCGCTTTTCAGCAGCCGTTTTTTCAATCAATCATACCACCCTGCCACAAAACCACAATTTGCCAATCGCAATTTTAAACATCGCATTTTCCCTCAGCCAACCGCCATATTGATCACAGGGTACACTCCCACCTTCACTCGATGCATTCCAGCATCAGCGCTATGAATAAAAGTGCAAACTGGCGGGGCCTTCAACAAAAACCTACACAGTATGCGACTGTAAAACGGCCTTTATCAAAAGCCCCGCGTGAAGATTTTTAGGCAAGTGACGCTGAGCAGTTG